>JAJDAB010000688.1 GCA_029262095.1 Candidatus Hydrogenedentota bacterium | reverse complement strand
ACTATTCAGCAAGGCACCAACGCTACCGTCGGTCGAAGTCTTGAACCCGCAAGTCACGGTACGGTATCGAGTCGGCGAAGGCACCAATATCGGGAAACTTCTTGCGAGCGCGGATCGGTTCGAAGCCCGCCGCGACGAATCCGGGGTACCCTTCGGCGTGCGCCGCCGATTTCGCGTAGAATCACTTGAGTCCAACGGCGGCACGATGCAAATCACCTCAAATGTACTGCCGGTTTCCACTCCAGAACTCAATATCGGTTCGTTCGATATCGAAAGTCTTGCTGACGATCCACTGAACGTCGGCCAAATTGGTTCGATCTTGTTGCGCGGATTGTTCACGCGCGGCATCACTGCTGATGGTGTGATGGACCCGATCGCGGACAAGATTCGCGATATCCTGGGTCCTTCTGAGACCGAGGACGCGGCATAGCCTCGACCTGCTATTAGTTTGTGTTCGTGTTGCATTCTGCGGGATTTTGGCTACCGTTTGTAATTGGGAGACAAAGGGTAATTGGTTGACAAAATAGTTGTAAGCGACTTATATCAAATGAATTACGTAATTGGTGATAAGCGCAAAGGTGCAGAGACGCAAAGGGTTTTCGATATCAGTGCTTTGCAACTTCGCGTCTTTGCGTTTCAGTATCGTTCGGTGTTCAGAGACTCGCAAACGTGTAGACTTGCGAGAGGAGGCGACGATCCAATGACGTTCAAATTGGAAATCGAGCAGGAAACCGATGGCCGTTGGATTGCTGACATACCTGAACTGCCCGGCGCGCTCGCATATGGCGAGACCGCCGCAGATGCGCGGGCACGTGCTCAGGCACTCGCCCTGAGAGTTCTAGCCGATCGGCTAGAACACGGTGAATTCGACGCGGACTTGGGTACCATTTCTTTCGCGGCGGCATAAGCGGTTGGACGCGTAGTTGCGATTTGTAATCAATTCTTCTTGGTTAGGGTCATGATATACTCGCCGCTAGAAGGATGTCTTCGGTGTGACGGAGGTCAGGACAATTGAACCGAACGCTTTCCGCAATTCAAGAGGACATACGGTCGCTTCCCGCGGACGAACGAGAGATACTGCTTCGCGATCTAATTGCCGATCTTGATTCGGCCACCGATAAGAACGTTGAGGCGGCATGGTTGGAAGAGGCTCATCGGCGACTTCAGGAGATTGAGTCCGGTTCTGTTACACCCATTCCCGCAGACGAGGTGTTTAGTCGAATTCGCAAACAACTGGCCGGATGACGACCAATTTACATCCGCAAGCCGAGCTGGAGTTCGCTTCCGCGACTCGGTTCTATGAAGAGAAAGTGGCGGGACTTGGATTGGAATTCGTTGCAGATGTTGAACGTGGTGTCGTATTGATAACAGCGAATCCTGACATCGGCCAGCGTTTGGACGCTCAAGTGCGAAGGGTTATTCTTGCGCGGTTTCCTTACAATCTCATCTATCGAACCAACGAATCCGGTGTCAATATTCTCGCGGTCGCTCATCAAAGTCGGCGACCCGGTTTTTGGCGTTCGTGAGTGGGCGGTTGAGCGTGTAGACTTCTGTGTATCGGCATTTTTACCAAATCTGATTCTAGTCTGGATACCGAAATCCTCTTATGGCACGAGTTGACCTGAAAAACATTAGCAAGTCATTCGATGGCGCGACGGAGGTTCCCGCCGTGCGCGATGTGAGTTTTGCGGCGGAGGATGGTGAGTTCTTGGTGCTTGTCGGTCCTTCGGGATGTGGGAAATCGACGACGTTGCGGATGGTGGCGGGGTTGGAGGACCCGGATACGGGCGAAATTCGGATTGGCGATCGGGTTGTGAATGATGACGAGCCGAAGGACCGGGACATCGCGATGGTGTTTCAGAATTACGCGCTGTATCCACACATGACCGTGTTCAAGAACATGGCGTTCGGGCTAAAGTTGCGGAAATATCCGAAGGCGGAGATTAGACAGCGCGTTCACGATGCCGCTGAAATCCTCGGGATCGAACATCTGTTAGACCGTCGACCGAAAGCGTTGTCCGGAGGCGAACGGCAACGCGTCGCGGTCGGGCGTGCGATAGTTCGGCATCCGCAAGTCTTTCTCTTCGACGAGCCGCTATCGAATTTGGACGCGAAGCTACGCGTTCAAATGCGCGCGGAGATTAGCAAGCTGCATGCGCGATTGAAGACGACAATGATTTACGTCACGCATGATCAGGTGGAAGCGATGACGATGGGCGATCGCATCGTCGTGATGTTGGACGGACAGATTCAGCAGATTGCACCGCCGCTCGAACTGTACCAAAACCCAGCGAATCGATTTGTTGCCGAGTTTATTGGTAGTCCGCCGATGAACATCATGGAAGGCGCGCTGGAGGAGGCGAATGGGGCCTTGTCGTTTCGCAGCGCAGGCGGAGGACTTTCAATGGCGGTTCATGACTCGCACCGTGGTGAGCTGGCGAAACACCTGGGCAAACCGGTGGTGTGCGGTTTGCGCCCTGAAGCGTTATCGAGTGGCAGTGCAGATGGCGGATGCCGCCTGGAAGCGATTGCCGAGGTCGTGGAGCCGATGGGCGCGGAGACATTTGTGTACCTCAGTGTGGATGGGAAGACCGTCGCGGCACGCGTTGAGAATCACGAACGGCCAACGGTGAACGAGGCCTACACGGTCGCTATCGCGAACGAGCAGGCGCACTATTTCGACGCGAAGAGTGGCGTGCCCTTGGTAGATCGGGCTTAACCTCGGGAAGGCAATTCTTATGTCTTCGCTGAACGCGGATTTATCCGTGCGGAATTCCGAATGTTATTCCAGTAGAGCCGATGCTCTTTCCCGTACTTATCGACCATTCCATCGACCTAGAGAAGATTTCTCGGCTTCGCTCGAAATGACAGCTAATATTTCGACGTAGAGCTAATATTTTGAACCAATCACCGAGTATTGCAGAGTAGACACGATTTCTCGGGCCTAATCGCCGAGCGGCGCGAGTGCGTCGCGAATTGCGCGCCCCATTGCGAGCGGCGCTTCAGGTGCGACCCAACACCAGGTATGCGAATCTATAAATCCTTCTTGGATTGCGGATTCGCTGGGGATATAGCCGGGTGCTGACTCCCCGTATCCGGCGACGAGGACCGTTGAATCAGGGCGCAGCCGTTGGGCGTCGAGTTGGTATTCCACGAAACTCTCGGCGGGCATGAGGAGGAATTGCGCGGTGCCGAAGTCGACTGCGCATACATCGATAGGTCTGTGCTCAGCGTGCCGTGCGCGCCAACTCAATCCCATCGCGGCCAAATTGCGATTAAAGATCGTTGTGGATTTGTTTTCAAGTGTACGGCGTTGTTCGGCTTCTGTGAATGTCCCCGAGTCTCGCATAGGCAATACCAATGGTACGGACCTGAACTTAATATCTGTCAACGGCTCACGCGTCGAATTCTCCCATGCGCGCTGCATCGCATCGAACATCCGGTCAGCAAGTTTGACGCGTTCGGACTCGGTGCCGTCGTTGTGCTTTCCCGCGACAACATCGCCGCTGCAACCGGAGAAATAGAGATACGACGCGCCAGGGACGGTTTCTTGCATCCGCGAGCGGGCCATGCCGATGAAATCGGCGGAGACACCGCCGCGCCCGTAGTAGCTCATCGGGTGAACGGCGTAGGTCGACATCGCGGCGATCGGTGTGTCGCCGTTCCAGAAACTGAGTGTGCGAAGCATCGGGTCGATAAGGCCGGTCGGTTTGGCACGAATGGACTCGTCGGGTGCAGAGCTGTTCCGACCGAACGTGACTTCGCCGGACTCGGAAACGATTCGGCGATTCGATGCGACGCCCTCAACTTCGGCGACGCCCACACCGTAGTGCGTGACGGGGCGCACATTTCCCAATGGCGCGCGAACAGCAGTGACCGAACGCGCGATACAATCTCTTACAAAGGTTGTGTCGCACAAACTTTTCTTTAGCCCTACTGCGTCCAGCAATCGTTGCGCGGTGAAATCAGCGACCGGTGCATCGTGCTGATGAATAGCGGCGATTAAAACCCGTTCCCGCGATGTACCGACCGCGTCCGCAATCGCTTTGCGCCAAGTGTCGTAGGCGTCATTCCGAATTTCGCACCAATCGACAGAAAGCCAAACGATCGGTTCGATTGGGCCACGCAACACGATGCCTTGCGCATGGAGCGGGTCTATAACTTCTTTCGCAGGCTCGATTCCTCCACCCATAAGTGCATGCCCGATGGGTACGGTGACGTCGATTTCGAATGTGGCGAGTTCGTACGATTCCGCAAAGGCACCAGCGGCGAACACCCACGCAATAGCGATCATTCGAACCCAAATCATCACGGCTATTCCCCGGTCCCCGTGACTCGCGCGATAAAGGTTGCACCGGTCGCACCGCGCTCGCGGTAGTCATCGTTCCAAACGCCCTCGGAAACAGTGACCCATGCTTCGTTCGCGCTAATGGAATTCGCGCCGAAGTTGCCCATCGCGCCGCCGCGTTCAGGAATGAGTACGACCTCGGTTTCGCGAATGGTCTGTAACTTCTCAGTGTCTACTTCCGACATGAACAAAGGCGCACGGTTTCGCATGATGTGGTCGTTATTTGCGCCGCGCCGCGTATAAACGAGATACAATCGTCCGCCGAGCGTCAGCCAATGCTGTTGCGTGTTGTAGCTGCCCAGCTCTTGTCCGTCGTCGAACGTCCACGGCTTCGGCGCATCAAAGTGGAGGCCATTGTCGCCAACGGTTACATATGCTTTCTGGTCGTTTCGCAGCGTCAAATAAAATCGATCGTCGAACTTCATTAACGATGGTTCCACGAACCCTCGATCAACGTCCAGCGAAAACTCAGTGCCGTGTTCGATGTAGCGCAAGGTTTCACCATCGAAACTACAGCGAACAACGGTAGCAACATACGGACTGTCCTGGGGGCCACGGAAGTATACGGGCATCAATACGTCACCGTCATCGCGGACGTGCCATTGCACACACCCCGGCGTAACCATGTAAAACTTTCCGGTCGAATCCGGCATGTCGACGAACTTCCAATCCGACCATGTATCGTTCTTGGGATCGTAGACCGCGTACGCCGCCGCGTGCGATTGCGGCTTCTCATAGACCTGTACGCCGTCCCGATAACGCACTTTCACTCCGATTGCAATCAGTTTTCCTGATGGTGCATGCCAACCGGGCGTGACATCGCACACCGCAATCGTCACATCTGGCGCCTCGTCGCGCCAGGCAAGTTCGGGGCGTGGATCGGGCTCCGTCCACGTTGCGCCCGCATCGCGGCTGTGCATGACGTATAGGCCGGAGTAGTAGTCCGATTTCTGAAGGTGTTTCTGTAGGGTCAGCACGATATGGCCATCACTTCCCGGAATGGCACACGCGCGCGGGTGAAACCAAAGTGATTTGCCATCGTCGTGTTCGAGAATAATTTGCGTATCGACGGCGACGCGACTCGTATCTTGTGCGAAGGCCATCGATGGAACAGACGTTAGAAAAATAGCGACGACGCTTGTAATCCAGATTCTCATTCTATTGGCACCCCTTTCTTGACAGGATAACAGGAACGGGATGGATGCTGGACCGCCGAACGGTTCCGGTCTATGCTGGAGTTTATTGTTTCGAGAGAAAACCTGGGATGGGTTGCAGATGACTTGCTTTCTTATTGTGGCTGCTTTGTTCGCGGCGCAGGAATTACCGGCGGTATCTGAAAAGGCGCCGGTGTCGATAGAACACTTCCCGACGCGAACACATGCATTCGTTTGGCGTAATTGGCAGTTGGTCTCCCCAGAGCGAATGGCGCGAGTGATCGATACTGACCCAAAAGATGTTATTCGGATGGCGCGCGCGATGGGGCTTGGGGAGCCACCAGCGATTCCGGTCGACATACGCCAACGAGGGTACATCACAATCGTCCGGCGCAATTGGCACTTGTTGCCCTACGACCAACTCCTCGTACTGCTAGACATGACGGAAGCACAACTCGCGTTCGCACTACGGGAAGATGACTTCCTTTACATTAAGTTGGGAAGCCTAAAACCGAATTGCGAGTTGTTGCGATACGAAGCACCGACGCCGGAAGTTCTTGAGCGAGAAGAATCGATTCGCGATCTAGTCGAGAAGACATTTCCGTCTGGCCCGGCGGAACTAGACGAACCGCTATTTCAGTTCGTGAAGGACTTGTCCGCGCCATACACCGCGTCCGCCCAGTTGCCTAAGAGTAATTTCGCCCCCCGATACTGTTCATCTTATTTTGCTTTGTTCGGTGACCCACTGTTGGATGAAGAAATCGACCCGTATCCAGATGGGTACCTAGACCGGCTGGTTTCGTCGGGAGTCGATAGTGTTTGGATGCATGTCGTGCTCTATCAACTCGCGCCGTATCCGTGGGATTCATCCCTAAGCGAACATTTCGAGCGACGGCTTGAGCGATTGGGCTCATTGGTGAAGCGCGCGCGTTCGCGTGGCATCGGCATCTACCTCTATCTGAACGAGCCGCGCGCGATGCCGTTGTCGTTTTTTGAAGGTCGAGATCACTTGAAGGGCGTGGTAGAAGGCGATCACGCTACGGTATGTACGAGTGTGCCGGAAGTTCGCGAATACGTTGTGGCCTCGGTAGAAGGCATCTGCCGCGCCGTGCCGGAGCTGGCAGGATTCTTCACCATTACGGCATCCGAGAATCTCACGAATTGTTGGAGCCACCATCAAGGCGCGGGCTGTCCTCGTTGTTCGAAGCGATTGGCGAGCGAGACCATCGCAGACGTTAACGCCGCAGTGCGCGAAGGGATTGACCGCGCGAATAGCGATGCCGAATTGATCGCTTGGGATTGGGGTTGGCGCGACGATTGGGCGGTCGATGCGATTGAGCGGCTTCCGGACGACGTCGCGTTGATGAGTGTGAGCGAATGGAGCATCCCGATCCGTCGCGGCGGCGTCGACAACCGTGTGGGCGAGTATTCGATTTCAACGATTGGGCCGGGGCCGCGCGCAACGAAACATTGGGCGGCTGCTCGCTCGCGAGGTTTAAAGACGATTGCGAAGATTCAGGCGGGCAACACATGGGAATTGGCGGCGGTTCCCTATATTCCAGCCCTGCAGAATGTTGCACAGCACGCGGCAAATCTTCGCGACGCGGAAATCGACGGCATCATGCTGGGCTGGAGCTTGGGCGGCTACCCGTCCCCTAACTTGGCCGTGGTCGCGGAGATCGCGGCGAGTGGGGCCGATGACCTTTCGCCGCGCGAAGCCATGTTGCGCGTCGCGCGTGCGCGGTACGGCGACAGTCACGCGAACGCCGTTGTTGACGCTTGGGTGACCTGCAGCGAAGCATTTAGCGAGTTTCCATATGACGGCGGCGTAGTCTATCGCGCACCGCTTCAAGTTGGCCCCTCAAACCCGTTGTGGAATCATCCCACCGGATACGCTGCGAGTATGGTGGGTATTCCCTACGATGATCTCCCGGGTTGGCGCGGTCCTTATCCCTCTGAAGTGTTTATTCAGCAACTGGAGCTTGTTGCGAATGGCTTTGAGTCTGCATTTGAATCGCTCACCGAACATGCGGGCGATGACGCTTCGGGTGCCTTGCTCCAAGAATTGAATGTAATTGAAGCGGCAGGGATTCATTACCGTAGCGTGGCGCAACAGGCGGGCTTTGTCGAAGCACGCTCGCGTCATGGTCAATCACCGTCGAACGAGAACCTGAGGACGCTTAGGAATCTCGTTGAACAGGAACGAGACCTGGCGATTCGGCTGCACGCGATTCAGATTCGGGACTCGCGAATTGGATACGAATCGTCCAACCATTATTTCTACGTGCCGTTGGACTTGGTGGAGAAGGTGGTGAACTGTGACTACCTCCTGCAGAAATTTGGCGATAAACCGGAGATCACGAATTAGGGCGGTTTTCTGCTTGGTTGTTTTGAGCCGATCGAGCGCGATATCTGAGTGTAAGTAGTTTTGTTTTAATGGTTTATGTGCGATGGCCGTATTCTATATAGTCCACAATATTATCCCACCTTCTCGTTAGTTGACGTTTCGCTGCCTATTTCGGTTAGACTAATCGTCGACGTAAACCAAACGGCGCGGCAGATGCTCTAATCTGTACAGTATCGGCCACTTGGGGTCGCGACCATTGGTTGGAGGAATGAACCAAATGAATTGGACTAAGTCGATTAGCCTGAGTGCGGCCGCCCTAATGATGGCCACGCCCGCATTTGCCAACAACAAAGTCAACGCTGGACAAGTCACGTTCTCCAAAGATGTGCTCCCGATTCTCCAAGAGAATTGCCAGGAGTGCCATCGTCCGGACGGCGCGAACCTCGGTGGCATGATCGCGCCGATGGCGTTCACGACCTACGAAGACGCGCGTCCTTGGGCCAAAGCGATCGCGAAAGAAGTCTCGGCGCGGAATATGCCGCCATGGGATGCGACGCCTGAGTTTCACGGCGTATTCAAGAATGAACGCGTGCTGACTGAAGAAGAGATCGACACCGTCGTCGCATGGGCCAAGACCGGCGCCAAACGCGGTAACCCCGCCGATGCGCCAGAGCCCCTTGTGTTTCCGGAAACCGGCGGCTGGCAGATCGGTGAACCCGATCTCGTGATGTCGATGCCGGAGAAGTACTTCGTCAAAGACGATGTCGAAGACATTTACGTCAACTTCTACGATGTGATTACCGAAGAAGAATTGCCTGAGCCACGCTACATCAAAGCGATCGAATTTAGGCCCGGTAGTCCCGTTGTTCACCACATTATCAGCGATCCGCTCGGCGGCATTGCTCCGGGTAACGGTCCTACAATTTATCCTGAAGGGTACGGCAAGGTGCTGAAACCCGGCGCGCGTGTGTCGTTCGAAATGCACTATCACAAAGAAGCAGGCGCCGGTACCGGCGTGTGGGATCAATCCTACGCCGCAGTCACGTTCTATCCCAAGGGCTACGTCCCCGAGCATGAAGTCCGGATGGCGATGTTAGGGAATTTCGAATTCGAGATTCCGGCTGGCGACCCGAACTACACGGCAAAAGCGGAGGAGTCGTTTAACCGCGACACGCAAATCCTCTCCTACACCCCGCACATGCACTTGCGCGGCAAGGCGGCGCTCTACACCGCACACACGCCGGATGGCAAGGAAGAAGTCTTGCTCGACGTGCCGGCCTACGATTTCAACTGGCAGACCACGTATTGGTACAACGATCCGAAAGTGCTCCCGGCCGGTTCGCGCATGGAACTCGTTACGACCTGGGACAACTCGGAGAACAATCCGTACAACCCGGACCCGAACCAGACCGTCACTTGGGGTGAGCCCACGACGGATGAGATGATGTTCGGCTTCGTGCAGTATGCGTTCGTCGAGGAACCCGAAGGCCTTAGCCTTGAGCTGATGGAAGGCTACACCGGCGAGTATGCCGTTGGCCCGATGAAATTCCAGGTAGGTGGTTGGAACGGACAACTTTCCGTTTACTTCCAAAATCGCGAATTCTCACTGTCTTTCGAAAGCCTGCACAAATTCTCCATCGCGGGTGTGGGCGTTGAGTTCACGTTTGTCCCCGACGAAGACGGTTCGGTCAATACGCTCAAAGTGAAAATGGGCGAACAAACCCATGAAGCGAAGCGGGTAGAGACCGCCGAACATACAGAAGACACGGACTAGTAAAGCACTAGACCCAAGGAATCACGAAGTATGCGCCGGAGCTTGCAACGAATCAGCAAGCTCCGGCTTTTTGTTTTGTCTCTGCTGGTTGCCGCGACCGCACAGGCCGAACCGCTCCCGGACAAACCGTTTTTCAAAGAACCATTTCTCTTCGGCGTGCATCGTGGCGGCGCGAAGTGGCGTCCGGAAAGCACGCTCAAGACCTTCCAAGAAGCCGCAAAGACGTGGCCGGGCATTCTCCTGGAAACCGATACGCGGATGACCTCGGACGGCATGGTCGTTTTGCTGCACGACGCGACGGTCGACCGGACCACCAACGGAAAAGGCGCTATCGCCGATCTCACCTGGGATGAAGTTAGTGCACTCGATGCGGGCTACAACTTCTCGCCGGACAATGGGAACACGTATCCCTATCGTGGCCAAGGTTACCGAATACCAAAAATGGCGGACGTCCTTAATGTGTTGCCCGAATCGCGGTTTCTCATCGAATTCAAAGATCAGCCGGGTATCGCCGATGCTGCAGTAAAGGTCATGCAGGAAGCCGGTGCCTTGGGCCGCATCCTCGTCGCTTCATTTAATCCGGACCTTATGAAGCGAGCCAAAGCACTAGCACCCGAGTTGGCAACGTGTTTCGATTCAAATTCGCGCCCAGTCCTCGTGGAAGCGCTTCACAGCAGCGATTGGCCAGACTATCAACCAACCGCCGACGTGTTCATCCTCAACTACCATCGCATCGACCGGTACGGCATCACACCGGACGATTTCCCGCGCATCCAAGCCAAAGGCATTCCGATCATCGCCTATACACTCAACGAGCCTGAGCAGATTCGCCAGGCCGTTCAACAGGGCATCAATGGAATCCTCACCGACCGACCGGATGTCATGAGTACCGAGCTTAGTACTAAATGAGCGCGTACGCACGTCGATAATCGACGCTTGGAATGTTGAGTTTTCCATCTTCTCGACGAATCTCCCATCAGTATTCCTAAACGATCATGAACAAGCAGAGCCGTGCGCTGAATTGCCACGGACCGGAAGCTTGCACGAACATTAACTTTCGAGCAGTTGCAAACTCGGTCTTCCGTACGACAGACGTCTCTGCGGTTTGTGTCAAGCACAATATACGTGCTGCTGTAAAGTATATTGCCGAACCCCAAATGTATTATGGCCTAGTCCTGTACTAACAATATTAGTTCTTCTGAATTGTTTGGCTGTCTGCTAGAGTCACCTAAGTAAGTCGGCTATTCTCAGTAGATCTATTTGTCTACTTAGGGTGATGTCGGAACGAATCGAGACGATTCGTTTGACTGCTTCTAGAGCAGGTTTATGTAAATCATGCTCCAAGAGCGAGATTGCCACGTCGTTCGCCCACGGACTTACTTCGTAAGTCCGAAGGCTCTCTCCTCGCAATGACGGGTGTACGATTTACTTGAATCTGCTCTAACCGTCGTCGAGCGAAGAGTAGGGTTGTTGGGTGAGCGATTTAGGGAAAAACTTGGAAGAAACGTCTCTCGTCGTTTTGGATTTAGTTCACACCGGATATGCGCAAAGTGGTTGCCGAGATATTGAAATCGCAGGGTTAGCGACGATGGTGCTGGAAATGGGGCCAACCTAAGGAGAGCTGTAATGTTCAGCAGAGGGTCTGGAAAATTGGTTACGTCGGTTCTGGTTGCCGCAATTGCTCTTACAAAAATGGCCGCGGGTGCCACCACGAATATTCAGTATCGTTCCACCGCGCTGGGCATTGCCGTAAATATCTTTGATCCCCCCAACAGCAACGCGTGGGTGGCTGTAAATCACTCTATCTCGCTTGAGGCAACGGCAGCAGACATTGATGAGTGTCGGGTAAGTACCGACGGTGGTGTTACGTGGGGAGCATGGAAGAACTACGGCGACGACGTTTCTTCCGGTACGACCGCTAGCGACTATCACGTGATTTGGACAGGGCCGGGAAATCCGGATATCGAGTTTCCGGGTGGACGATATGGAAGGTCCGTCCTCTACAAGGCAGGGCCGCCGGGAAGTTCCGGCACCGCTTCTATTACGTGCGAGGCGTTTGACTACGATCGTGCAAATGATAGTGAAGATACAAATGGCGATACAGCAGGCTCGCCGGATAGTGGTAACAACAGCGATGGCAGCGGCTCTGACACAGTTGACATAAACATTTGGGAGGTGGAAGCAACGGTAAGCCAAGCAGGATCGAAAAGTTTGAACAATGATGTGGCTGATCGCCCCCTCTACGGAGATCCGAAGCTGGGATGGGTTTTTCCAGGCACTCCTCCAGGCTGTATCGGCTATCATGGAAACACAGAGATCAAAGGTGTTATCAAACCGGCCAGTGCGCCAGGATTCTTGGTGGGATGGAGGAGTGAGGTAATGGGCACCGTCAAACATATTGACACGTCCTCGGTTCCGAACTATGTAATCGATCTGTTTAATCCGACATGGACGCCAGACGGGCCCAACCCCGGCTTCGCGGACGTAGATCCCAAATTTCCGAATGGCACGGGAAGTGACACCGATGAAGTATTCATGAACGACAATCCGGGGGCGAGAGTCGGTGCTTCCAACGACTCCGACATCGTTGCGAATGGCTGGTCAGAGATCAATTGGGACGATGACTATAGGTCGTATGCGGTCTCTTTTTACGGAGTTCCTATTTCAAATGTAGAGACTTGGGAGGTCAAATTTGTATTGGAGGTGGTGAATCAGAAGTGGAGCCCAGTTAGCCACACGCCGTGAAAATGTTTGAGCGTAATTGTCTTGCATGTCGTTCATGGAAGGAGTTCTATAGATGCTCATGATGATAGTTTTGGTGTCGAGTATCGCTGGTGCAGGGGAACACAGTTCTACATTCCAGCAACTCATTCAGCAGGCTCAGCATGCAGACCCGTGGAGTCTGCCGCGAGATGTCGCCAAAGACAAGACCAAGGCCATTACGCTTTATCGTCAAGCGCTTGCCTTAGGCGAAGAATCGCCTAAGGACATTTCACACATGGCCCAGCTGGGAGGATTGCTCCTTTCGATGGACGGTCAGCCGGAGCTTCAGCGAGAAGGATTGGCCGTATATGAGGAAGTGCTGACCAAATTCAACTATATGGATTACTACTTGGCGCATCCCCGATACTTCGCCGAGGAATTGCAATACCGTATGATCTCCATCGCCATCCATACAGGTGAAACGCACCAGTATCTGTTGAACGATGCGGAAACGGCACGACCGTATTATTTCAAAGGTATGGAAATGTTGAATGAAACGTATCAGCGGCGACGCGAAGACTGGCGCAATGAACCGGCACCCAAACAAAGAGGTACTGGGATATTCGGCGGCGAGATTGTCGAGGGCAAATGGCGG
>JAJDAB010000687.1 GCA_029262095.1 Candidatus Hydrogenedentota bacterium | reverse complement strand
ACCGGCGTCAACGTCAGCGTTGGCATATCAACCTGTTGTACGGGTCACGCGTCAGGGGCCGAATTCGTATTCGGCGAGGCGATGCGTAGCCTCCTCGAGGCCAAGAGCATGAAAGAGGATCGCCTGGTCGCACGCACCGTCGCGGCAGGCTAATTCGCGCGAAAGCACCCTCTAGGCGTTGGCTCGATTCAACGCCTTCTTGCCGATATCCGTTCGATAGTGAGCGCCTTCGAACTGAATTCGTCCTACGGCTTCATACGCCTTCGCAATCGCATCCACAACATCATCGCCGCGCGCGGTAACATTGAGCACCCGGCCTCCATTCGTCACCACCGCGCCATCGACTGATTTCGTGCCCGCATGAAAAACGGTCACGCCATCGAATGCTTCCGCCGCTTCAATACCCTCGATAGCGATGCCCTTTTCGTATGGCCCTGGATAACCACCAGACGCCATGACGACTGACACGCACGCCCCCGAATCCCAGTCCGTCGTTATCGTGTCCAGTGCGCCATCGCAACACGCCTCGAATATCGGCACGATATCGTTGTGCATACGCGGCAACACCACTTGCGTCTCGGGATCACCGAAACGGCAATTGAACTCAATCACCTTCGGCCCCGCGTCCGTCATCATCAAGCCCGCGTATAACACGCCAACATACGGCGTACCACGGGCAGCCATCGCGTCCACACACGGCTGCAATACGGTCCGTTCAATCTCGGCCATCCCGGCGGCATCAATCACGGGTGCCGGCGAATATGCGCCCATCCCCCCCGTGTTCGGCCCACAATCCCCATCGAGCGCGGGCTTGTGGTCCTGACTTGCGACCATCGGCACAACCGTCCGTCCATCGCAGAACGCGAGTATCGATGCCTCCTCGCCTTCCAAGCACGCTTCAACAATGACTGCGTTCCCGGCGTCTCCGAACACCTTGTCCGTCATCGCATCGCGAATGGCATCCTCTGCGGCCGACAAATCACGCGCGACAGTTACACCCTTGCCCGCAGCGAGTCCATCGGCTTTGATTACGATAGGCACACCACGGTCCTGGACATAGGCCAGCGCCGCCTCCGCGTCTTCAAAACGTGCGTATTCGGCGGTCGGGATGCCCGCTTCCGTCATGACTTCTTTGGCAAAGGCCTTGGAGGCTTCGAGCTCGGCAGCCTTTTCCGACGGCCCAAATACGCGCAGCGCTTTCGCCTGGAATAGGTCCACGATGCGCGCGGCCAACGGTGCTTCCGGACCGATGACCGTTAACCCAATAGACTGCTCCAAGGCAAACGCTGCAAGCCCCCCGAGATCGTCCACGGACAAATCGACACATGTCGCGCACTGCGCGATGCCCGGGTTGCCCGGCGCACAAAATACCTGTTCAACTAGCGGGCTCAGCGCGATCTTCCAACAAAGCGCATGTTCGCGCCCACCACCACCGACTACGAGAATTTTCATGAATACCCTCAACGTCTTAAGGGAGGGACGCGCTCCCGTGCGTCCGCGTTATTTCATGGACACGCCGGAGCGTATCCCTCCCCTCCGTACACCTCGAAAACTACTATGGTCTTTCAACTGGCTCGACACTTTTCAAGTAGTCCGCGACAACTCGGTCATACGCCGCTGTTGCCTCGAATGCTTCGCGAGCGAGGTTCGATCGCATCGTGAACGATATGGCGCCATCATGTGCACGTAGATCATGCGAGACCTCGCTATACCGATCCGGACTCACGACAACGGCGACATGCCGAAAATTCTTCGCGCCCGACCGCACCATCGCGACACCACCAATGTCGATCCGATCGACGACTTCATCCAACGTGATATCCGGTCGCGCAATGAGCGCGTCCAGCGCTTGGAAATTCACGACGACCATGTCAATCCATTCATAGCCTTCTGCTTGAAGTTGCTCGCTATGCACCTTGCTCTCGCGAACGCCGAGCAGTCCGGCATGCACTTTCGCATCCAACGTCTTTACCCGGCCATCCATCAACTCTTGAACGCCGGTGTAATCCTCAATGTTGGTTACATCAACACCCGCTTCACTCAACGTGCGCATTGTGCCTGCGGTACTAATCAGCTCAACATCGAATTCGCGCAACAACTCCGCGAATTCGACGATGCCCGTCTTATCAAAACAACTTAGGATAGCGCGCCTGATCCGGGTCATATTTTCTCCTAGCGTGTACCACGTAACGCTGCAAAAAAGGGGCGTGATTGTACTCCAGCCAGACCCGGAATACCACAGGTTTAGCCTATCCGGATATATTGTGTAAGCTGTTCCGGGGGAGATGATTACAATGGACGAACACATCAACGCTGAGGATCATAGGACACGCCCCCGCCGATCCGTCGTCGCGTTCGCCAACATTGTAATGCTGTTGGCTGCCACCCTCATCGTCGCCGTAGTAGGAGAAGCACTATTCCGCTACCGCTTCGGTCCCAGCGGCTATAACCCGCCGGCTGCCGTTTGGCGCATTCAAGAGCAACTCACCACACGTCCCGACTACGGTTTCGCCTGGCGCGCAAATATCCGTGCGGAAGATCAGATCGTATTTAACTTTGCAGATATAGAGTTTCTCCCCTTGTCGACTGACGCCAACGGATTCATCAATCACCCAGACGCCGAATCCGGTCGTGATGTTGACGTACTGGGTATGGGCGATTCATTCATCGAACATGCGGCGCATTATTGGTTCGAAATCGCAAGAGCACGAGGACTCGATTATCACAGCATGGCGCTCCACCGCACCGCGCCTCCGCAGTATGCACGCATCTTCGAGGCCCACGGCCACACGGTGAATCCCGAATGGATCGTAATTGGCCTGTTCGAAAACGATTTCTCCGAAACCACAGACTTCAATCGTTGGACAGAATCCGGCATGGACTGGTTCACGTATCACTCCGGCACGTGGGCAGGCCCGCCCGTCGACACTTCATTACGTGCTCGAATCTTCAACGGACCCCTACAAGGCTGGAATCTTGCATTTCGGAACACTGGCGCAATTATCCGCGGTCAGAAAATGAGCGTCACGGGACCGGAAAAGGATGAAATTACAAACGTTGTCACGGAACTACACCGCCTGGTTAGTCAATCGAACGAAATTGGCGCGCGCGTGATCATCGTTGCAATACCGAGTAAAGCAACGGCACTAAACAAACCCACCCTCGAAGCGGAGGCGTTTGATCTCGTCATCGATACGTTGAGAATGGAGGCATTCAGATCGAATCAATCGATTGACGTGATCGATCTACGTCGAGCGATAAAAGAACACGATAACCCAGCATCGCTCTACTACGAAATCGACGGCCATTGGAATAGAGATGGTATGGAACTCGCAGGAACTCTAGTGTTCGACCACATAGGAGATGCCAAATCAAATCGTTGATTCGTTTGAGAGTCCGGCATACTCCGAGAAAACTATTCTACCCCCGTCCGAATTTTTGGCCGCAATAATTCTTCTCCAATCGCCAATGAGGATCCAGCGCCCGTCGCTCTTTTCCTCCGCAAAACAAAATGGAAAGAGTGTCTTAAACGAGTTTTCTAAGAGAACTAATTCGGCCACTATGTTCTCCTTCGTGACCGATACACAACGCGAGCGCTTCGGTGAGGTCACCAAGTATCAGCTCGCCATTTGGTACCGCCTCAAAACTACTGAAGACACCCGCATCGAAGTCTAGTCGCATTTGCGAATCGAGATTTCGCAAACTCAGAACAACCTCGCCAACAGAAGGTTGCTGTTCCCAATCGACTGGGCTTGTTCCCACCATAAAGAGTTTCTTGTACGAATTCGGGATCGGAAGTTCTTTGCCGCTCGGCCGGTAGGTAGAAGAACAGGTGGAGTAAACGATATGCCCCGCGTTCCAAAGAATATTGTTTGAAAACCCCTGGGGTATCGCAACAATCTGTTGATCATCGAGACTATCGATCTCGTCAATGATAAATTTTCTCAAAAACGATAGTACATCGAATGCACGATTCGGGGACATGTACAAACTTCCTTTTGACTTGCCGCCTAAACACCTATTGAACTCATTCGGATGTAGCTATATGGGATTACTTAGCCTCTCGCAAGATCGGATAGAACTGAACGAACACGTTGTCGTCCTGCGCATGTTCGGCGTGGCAGTCATAGCACGCAGCTTTCGGAAACGCTTTGGCGGTCTGGCGAAACCCTTTTGCTGCTGTGAAATTGAAGTAGGCCCACCCGTCTTCAAACTGATCTGAATCTTTCAGGGCAACTTCCAGACCAACGCGCTTGTCTTCAAAGTGGCCATGCAGATTTGGATTCTCTTTGGAACCCGCGCTGTAGTTTTCCATCACCAACATGGTCTTTTCGGGAAACGTACCCTCGTCCCGGTATTGACGGTATGCTTCTGGTTGCATGTAAACGTGATGAAACCGTCCAGGACCTTCGCGCTTGATTTCTTCGCTATAGGATAGTCCCAGCGATGCACCGACGAACACCCATTCGCGATAGTCGGTAGGCACACGCAGCGCGCCCTCCTCGTCGTAGCTCGGTTTGACCATGGATTCAAGGCCGTCGGAAGCTGCTTGCACGGCCCCAACAACGAGTATCAACACCACACAAACCGAAATACCGAACGCCACTTGCTTCATGAATCGTCTCCCTGACCTCTATGGACCCCACCAGTGTATCAACCAAGTACGCGCCGCGCATCCA
>JAJDAB010000686.1 GCA_029262095.1 Candidatus Hydrogenedentota bacterium | reverse complement strand
TATCGAAGCGAAGATAGAAGACCGTCGGATTCGCGATGGAGAAGTCGTCGTGGCGTGTCAGGCCGCTTGTCCGGTTGCCGCGATTAGTTTTGGCGACATCAATGACGCGAACAGCCAGGTCACTCAAAAGAAACAAAGCCCGCGCAACTATGGTTTGCTCGCGGATTTGAATACACGTCCCCGCACAACGTATTTGGCCAAGGTGCGTAACCCGCACCCTGATTTGGCTGGCGATCCTCATACTGAAGAGGCGACTCACTAATCGGGTCGCGTTTACGCGCGCCGAAACAGTAGATACCGGAACTCATGGCCGTCGTTGGAAAAAGCTTAAAAGAAATCGATCCGCAGCCACCGCTGTTGGAGCCGGGCCACGATTACAATTCGCTGACCGATAAGATCAGCGATATCGTGGACCGCCAAGAACCCCCGCGAGCGTGGTTTGTCGCGATGGGGATCGCGTGTCTTGGCGTGCTGATTCTCCTGAACTCGTTGGTCTACCTCTTTTATAAGGGCGTTGGAATTTGGGGCGTGAACGTCCCGGTCGCTTGGGGTTTTGCCATCATCAATTTTGTTTGGTGGATTGGTATTGGCCATGCGGGCACACTTATCTCTGCGATTCTTCTGCTGTTGCGTCAGGATTGGCGTACCTCTATTAACCGTTTTGCCGAAGCGATGACGCTCTGCGCTGTGGCGATGGCGGGGATGTTTCCCATCATTCACATGGGCCGTCCTTGGGTTGCGTATTTTATTCTGCCGTATCCGAACACAATGGCGTTGTGGCCGAACTTCCGTAGCCCGCTTTGCTGGGACGTGTTCGCGATTTCAACGTACATGACCGTGTCATTGCTCTTCTGGTACACGGGACTCGTTCCGGACTTTGGTGGGATGCGTGATCGGGCGAAGGGCAAGTTGGGTAAAATTGGGTTTGGCATCGTGTCACTCGGTTGGCGTAACTCGGCTCGCCATTGGTTCCGCTATGAGACTGCGTACGTATTGTTCGCAGGTCTCTCAACGCCGCTTGTGGTGTCGGTTCACAGTATCATTAGCTTCGATTTCTCGGTGGGCGTGATTCCGGGTTGGCACACAACCATTTTCCCGCCGTACTTTGTCGCGGGCGCGGTCTATGCCGGCTTCGCAATGGTGCTGTTGCTTGCCATTCCGATTCGCGTGATTTACAAGATCGAAGACATCATTACCATGAAGCATTTGGACAATTGTGCGAAGGTAATGTTGGCTACTGGCTTGGTGGTGTTCTACGGATACTTCACAGAAGTCTTTTTCGCGTGGTACAGCGGCAACATCTACGAGCAATACATGATGTTCGGTAACCGCTGGTTTGGACCATACAATTATTCGTATTGGGCGCTGATCCTCTGCAACGGTTTTGTTCCGCAATTTCTGTGGCTGAAATCAGTGCGGCAAAGCCCGATGGCGCTCTTCATTATCAGCATCATCGTGAGTATCGGCATGTGGCTGGAGCGGTATGTCATCGTTGTGACCAGTTTGCATCGCGACTTCTTACCGTCATCCTGGGGTACGTATCACGGAACGTTTTGGGATTGGGCGACGTATATCGGTACGCTCGGCACCTTCTTGTTCCTGTTCATGTTGTTTGTTCGGTTTATTCCGATGATTTCCGTATTCGAATTGAAACATTTGCTTCATACGCAGCAGCACCTTGAAGCTCACGCCAAAGGCGACGGCGATGCACACTGAACCTGATAACGAAGTTATGCACGGCTGGATGGCCGAATTCGATGATCCCGAAACGTTGTTGGATGCCACTCAAAAGGCGTTCGATGAGGGATACCGAAAAATGGATGCGTATACACCGTTCCCAATCCATGGGCTCAACGATGCGCTGGGATTCCGGTGGAACATGGTCCCCACATTTACCTTGATTGGTGGATTGGGTGGCGCAGCAGCAGGGTTTGGCATGCAAGCGTTCGCGATGGGCCAGCATTATGTCTACAACATTGGTGGACGGCCTCCAGTGAGTTGGCCGATGTTCATTCCGATTACGTTTGAATGTGGAATTTTGTGCGCCGCATTTTCGGCGTTGATTAGTATGATGGTCCTAAATGGCTTGCCGCAGCCGTATCATCCAGTCTTCAACAATGAGCGGTTCGCTGAACGCGCATTTCGTGACGGATTTTTTCTTTGCTTGGAATCGAAGGACCCCCGGTTTGATGAAGGGGAGAGTAAGGTTTTTCTGGAAGGACTTGGCGCGAAATCAGTGACGGTGGTCGAGGCCTAATGATGCGGAATTTTCGTGAAATAGTTTGTGCCCTAGTTCTTGGTGTTGTGGCCGTCGGCTGCCATCAGGGCATGTGGAACAAGTCGCGGCTTAAGCCGTACGAAGCGTCGTCGTTCTTTGAGAACGGCCAGTCAACCCGCGCGTTGCCCGAAGGCGTCGTGGTTTTTGGCGATGCTCGCATTGATACCCATTTTTACCAGGGTAAAGTGAACGGCGAGTTCGCGACGACGTATCCCTTTGAGATTACGGAAGAAGTGTTGGCGCGGGGCAAGGAACGGTACGAAATCTATTGCACGCCTTGCCACGGCTACACCGGCGATGGCAACGGCATGATCGTCCAGCGTGAACTAAAGAAGGCGGCGTCCCATACCGGCGACGCGCGATTGCTCGATCCGGCCCAATCGCCACCCGGATACTTTTTCGATGTCATCACGAATGGCTTCGGCGTCATGTATTCGTACGCGACACGGGTTAAGCCGGAAGACCGTTGGGCGGTTGTGGCATACATCAAGGCATTGCAGATCAGTCAGAATGCCCAAATGGCCGACCTATCCGCAGCAGAGCAGGAAGAAGTGCGTAATCCAAGTGCGCACGCAGAAGGCGATCATGAACCCGAACACGAAGAGCATTAATCATGGCTGACTTTGAAATCAACGATCCTCGCTTGAAAGAGATGCAGAAGCGTTTTCTTGTTGTCGGCATCGTGGGAATCGTCGCATCGTTGGGTATGATCGCGATCTCCGGTACCAACGAATTCTTTCAGGGATACTTGCTCGCATTCCTGTTCTGGAATGGTTTGGCTTTGGGGTGCATGCATGTTCTGATGTTGCACCATATTGTCGCGGGCGGTTGGGGATTCGTGATTCAGCGGATTCTTGAAGCGGCGTCTCGGAATCTTTGGTGGATGCCCATTCTGTTCTTGCCGATGATGTACCCGTTGTTCACGGGCAACGTACATGTGTGGCCTTGGACCAATGACGAATTCTTGGCGGGCAATGCCGTTGTGGCATCGAAGACGGCGTATCTCGATGAGAACTTTTTTGTAGCGCGTTTTATCCTCTATTACGCATGTTGGCTTGGCTTGGTCTACTGCCTCAACGGTTGGTCGAAGCAACTTGATGCAACCAATGACCAGAAACTTCCCGTTCGGCTTCGCCAAATCTCGTCGATTGGCATGGTGATTTACATTTTGACGGTTACGTTCGCCGTGACTGATTGGGGCATGTCGATTGAGCCCGAGTGGTTCTCGACCATTTATCCGCCAATCCACTTCGCGGGATACGGATTGTGCGCACTGGTGTTTTCGATTTTGATGCTTGCGCTCGTTCACAAGAGTCGGCCGCTGGCGGATGTGATGTCGATGGAATACTTCACGCAATTGGGCGGCTTGACGCTGGGTATTACGATCGCTTGGTCGTATTTCTCGTTCTCGCAATTCCTCATTACGTGGTCGGGCAATCTGCCGGAGGAGATCGGGTTTTTCCTTCACCGGACGGATAATTCGCTCATCGTATGGGCGGTAATTCTGATTCTTTTCCACTTTGCGATTCCGTTGCTGTTCTTGTTGCAACGGCTCGTGAAAAACAACTTACGTTGGTTGGTAATGATGGCAGCGTTAATTTTCACCATGCGATTTGTAGATTTGACGTATCTGATTAAGCCGTCGTTTATTGGTAATCACAATCAGTTTCCTCTTGGACTGATGGACATATTCCTCTTTATCGGAATTGGTGGCGTTTGGATGAGTCGGTTCTTCGCGGAATTGGCGAAGCGGCCACTCTTACCGTTAAACGATGAACGCATGCCAGGCGCGCTGGATCATGGTTTGCTCGGCACTGAACACACACCGGAGGGCGCGGAACATGCCTAACGGCAAGACACCTAAAGAGCTTGGTTATGAAACAGAGGATGTCGGCTGGAGTTTCATTATCTGGTCTGCTGTCATCTTGACCGGGTTTACCTTGGTCACAATTTTCGGTCTTCTATGGATTTTTGGCGCCCGGGATCTTTACAAATCTATTGGTGATAAAACCGTTGTGTCGACTGCTGAGGAACGTCCGCTTCCGGCGGGGCCTCGGCTTCAAGCGCAACCACCCCTTGATATGGATGCGTACAAGACGAGTGCAATGAATCACTTGCATAATTTTGGATGGGTGGACGAGTCAGTGGGTATCGTTCATATTCCGATAGAGAGAGCGATGGAAAAAGCGTTGGAAGAGGGCTTTGCTTTCGGTCCGCCTCCTGCGCGTGTGGCTGAACCCGAAGCTCCAGCAATCGAGGAAACGCCGTAATGCGTTTTGCCTTTGTTGGCATAGCATCATTGCTCACGCTTCCGGCGTACGCGCAAATCATGGATGCGCCTGATCCCCCGGCTGTTGGCATCGACCAGAAGCTGGGTTCTCAGGTTCCGATGGATCTGACGTTTCGTGACGAGTCCGGGGAAACCGTGACGCTTGCGGAGTTGGTCGAGGACCGGCCCGTGGTGCTCTCGCTCGTCTATTACGAATGTCCGATGTTGTGCAATGAAATTATGCGTGGTGAGCTCAATTGCTTTAATGATATGAAATTCACTCTCGGCGACGAATTTACTGCGATATCGGTAAGTATCGATCCCGACGAGACAGCGTTTGTCGCTTCGGCCAAGAAAAAGACGTACTCCGGGAGTTATAAGGATCCGGAAGCGTTTAAGGATTGGCGTTTTTTGACCGGTGACCAGGAAAACATACAAATATTGGCGGATGCCGTCGGTTATCGTTACAGCTACATGCCGAGTGCAGACGAGTTTGCGCACGGCAGCGCAATCATGGTGCTGACGCCAGAGGGCAAAGTTGCGCGATACTTTTACGGAATCTCCTACCCTGAGCGGGACGTTCGTTTCGGCCTGATGGAAGCGGCGGAAGAACGAATTGGATCGCTCGCGGATGAAATGATTTTGCTGTGCTACCGGTACGATCCGTTGACCGGTACCTATGGAAGCATAATATTTAAGACCTTGCGAATTGCCGGCGCTGTTACGGTGTTGGCGATTATCGGGATGGTGGCCATGCTGCTGCGTTATGAACGCGCAAAGGCGCGAGCCATCGCCGATAAGACAGGGTCGTCGAAACCGCCGGGCGGCCGTACGCCTTTGCCGGGTCCAACGACATAACCGATGCAAAGATTGAGCCATGTTTGAAAACTATCTAATGCCTGAATCCGCATCCACTATCGCGCCGCGTGTCGACGCGTTGATCTGGGTATTGACCGGGATGAGCGCATTTTTCTTCTTTGCGGTGGTAGCGGCCCTCGCATTTCTGGCAATTAAGTATCGGAAGGGTTCGGACGCGAATCGCGATCTCGCGCATCCGGATAACGACGCGCTGGAGATAACGTGGACGGTCCTCCCGACGATTCTAGCTGTCGTCATGTTTGTGGTTTCGACGGCGATATTTCTTCAGTATCGACAGATTCCCGAGGGTGCGTCCGAGATTTATGTTACCGGTAAGCAGTGGATGTGGAAGTTGCAGCATCCCAGTGGTAAGCGTGAGATCAACTCGCTTCACGTCCCGGTTGGCGTTCCGATCAAGTTGACGATGACGTCTGAGGATGTATTGCACAGCTTTTTTGTTCCGGCATTTCGCGTGAAGCAGGACGTGTTACCCGGACGTTATACGACGTTGTGGTTCGAAGCGACCAAGCCAGGCACGTACCATCTTTTTTGTACGGAATACTGCGGGACGGACCACTCGCGAATGATTGGATCGGTGACGGTGTTGGAGCAAGCCGATTATCAGCGTTGGCTTGAGTCAGACGACTCGGTCATGGCTTCAAATTTAACGCCGGGTGAAGCGCTATACGCGAAACATGGCTGCGTTACTTGCCATGATGGCGGTGATGCGGCGCGTGGACCGATGCTTGCGGGTAAGTATGGTACGGAAGAAACCTTGAACAGCGGCGAGACGATCATCATCGATGACGAATACATTCGCGAATCTATTTACAATCCACAGGCGAAGCTGGTCGCGGGATACGCACCGTTGATGCCCGTGTTTAAGAACCTAATTAATGAAGAAGAACTCTTCCTGCTCATTGAGCACATCAAGTCCATGGAAGACACGGAAGCGAGTAACTAGTCATGCATACTATCGCTGAGGCCCAACGCTCCGCGGTTTTCCCGGAGGTCAATTATCTAAGCGCGCGACATACAGTCGCATCGTGGCTGTTCACAGTCGATCACAAACGAATCGCAATGTTGTATTTGGTCACAATCAGCATCATGTTTGCACTGGGCGGATCGTTCGCGGCGCTGATTCGACTGGAACTCTTGACCCCAGCGGGCGATTTGTTGGATTCGGATACCTATAATAAGGTCTTCACGCTCCACGGCGTAATCATGATTTTCTTCTTTCTGATTCCGTCCGTTCCTGCAACTATCGGAAATTTCCTAATCCCACTGATGATCGGGTGTAAAGACCTCGCATTTCCCCGTATCAACCTTTTGAGTTATTACTTGTATCTATTGGGTGCGACCTTCGCGATTATCGTTCTGGTTCGCGGTGGCGTGGATACGGGTTGGACATTCTATACGCCCTACAGTTCGACCTACGCTCAGACGGAAGTGTTCTACGCCACGATGGCCGCATTCGCCGCGGGCTTTTCGTCCATTCTGACGGGCCTCAATTTTATCGTTACGATTCACAAGATGCGCGCGCCCGGAATGAGTTGGTTCCGCATGCCGCTGTTCGTATGGGCTCATTACGCTACCAGCCTCATCCAGATTCTGGGTACGCCGGTCGTGGCCATTACGTTGGTGTTGCTTGCAACCGAGCGCATTTGGGGCGTTGGGATCTTCAATCCGAACATCGGCGGTGACCCGGTCCTGTTTCAGCATTTGTTCTGGTTCTATTCGCATCCGGCGGTGTACGTCATGATTCTTCCGGGAATGGGCGTTATCAGCGAAGTCATCACTTGCTTCTCACGCAAACGAATCTTCGGTTATACGTTTGTGGCGTTCTCCAGTTTGGCGATCGCGGTCATCGGTTTCTTGGTATGGGGACATCATATGTATGTCTCCGGACAGTCGGTATTCGCGGGCATTGTTTTCTCGTTTATCACCTTCCTGGTGGCGGTGCCATCAGCGATTAAGGTATTCAATTGGACTGCGACGCTGTATAAGGGTGAGATTACTTTTGAAGCCCCGATGATCTATGCGTTCGGCTTTATGGGGTTATTCCTAGTCGGCGGACTTACCGGAATTCTCTTGGGTTCGATGGGTGCAGACGTTCATTTTCACGACACGTATTTTGTTGTAGCGCATTTCCACTACGTGATGGTGGGCGGCATGGTAATGGCGTTTATGTGCGGCCTGCATTTCTGGTGGCCGAAGATGACCGGCCGTATGTACAACGAAACGTTGGGGCAAATATCCGGAATCTTGGTTTTCGTCGGATTCAATTTGACGTTTATGCCGCAATTCCTCGTGGGTTATCTCGGCATGCCGCGAAGGTACCATGTCTACTCGGAAGAGTGGCAAATGCTGAACGTCATGTCGACGCTTGGCGCGACGATTCTGGGCCTCGGGTACATTCTTCCCGCAATCTATTTTCCGTGGTCGCTGTTCAAAGGCGCACCGGCGGGTGACAATCCTTGGGACGCGAAAGGGTTGGAGTGGGAAACGACTTCGCCGCCGCCGACGTTTAATTTTGATGAGGAAAATATGCCCGTGGTGACGGAAGAGGCTTATGCCTACGTAATTGAAAGGAATACCCTTGGCGCACGCTAGTGACAGTTTAGTTGCCCACCATTTCGAGGACATCGATCAGCAGAACGAGTCCGCCGTTTTGGGCATGTGGCTTTTCTTGGCGCAGGAAATCTTGTTTTTCGGTGGCTTGTTCGCGGCGTACTTCGTGTACCGGGTCAAGTATCCGGATGCTTGGGCTGCTGCGTCGAGTGAACTCGATATATATCTGGGTGGATTCAACACCGTTGTTTTGCTCGTGAGTAGTTTCACCATGGCCGTCTCTGTGAATGCTGCACAGACAGGTAAGCAACAACGGTTAATGATGGGAATGTTGGTGACCTTGGCGTTAGGTCTCACATTTGTCGTTGTAAAATTCTTCGAGTACAAAGCGAAGTGGGATCACGGAATGATTCCGGGTTCAGGCTTTGTCTACCACTCAACGACGGGTGACTATTTCGCCGGAGTCAATCCGGACCAAATTCAATTGTTCTTCTGTCTGTACTTTGTGATGACCGGAATGCACGCGCTGCATATGATTATTGGCGCGGGCTTGCTTCTTTGGTTATTGGCGCTCGGTTACAACGGGCATTTCGGACCGCATCGATTCATGAAGGTGGAGCTGTTTGGATTCTACTGGCACTTCGTCGATATCGTCTGGGTATTCTTGTTCCCGATGTTGTACTTGATTGACCGAAGCTGGATGTTACAGGGATAATCGAATCATGAGTGACACCACTGCGACACACGATGACAACGGCCACGATCACCATATTGTCTCAGTGAAAGCCTATGGGATGGTGATTTCCGCGCTCTTCTTTCTGATGTTTCTTACAGTGTTCATGGCTTTTGTTGACTTAGGTTCGCTTAATCCATTTATTGCGCTTGCGATCGCCGTTTCTAAAGCAGTGCTTATCGTTCTTATCTTCATGAACGTCTGGTTTAGCACGCGATTAACGCAGATTTTTGTCGCGGGCGGTTTCTTTTGGCTGTTAATTCTTTTCGGCATGATCATTATCGATTTTGTTAGCCGTGCGATGGTGACGAATCCGCAAGCCTGGGAGTAGCGGAATTTCAGCGTCGCTTCGCTCCTCGTAATTACGGGGGAGACGGTTGATTTAGATACGCTTTAAGAGAAAAAGGCGGCGACTCCGATTCGGAGTCGCCGCCTTTCTTTTGTTCCCATTAAAGTGTGCTAATTGTTGTTGACCGTAACGCCGGGCCAATCATCGGTGCGGAACGGCGAGGCTGGTAGGCCGTCTGTGTTGTAAAGATTGCAGATTGGGTTGTTAGCCCAGCCATAGCGCACTGCGGCGGGGTTCGTCACATCCGGGGATGATACAACGACTTCGTTGCCGTCGATGCGCGCTTGCGCCCAGTGGAATTTCTTGTCCTCTCCGGCGATGCTAAAGCCGTAGAGAGCCCCACCATTTGCCATGAGTCCGCCGTGTACGTGGTCGAATGATACTCGAATTGCGCTACCATCCGTGCGCATCGACTTGTAGACCGGTCCGGAATCGGCGGTCTCCAAGCCGTAGGCCACTTTGAATGCTGATTGGGCCAACCGTGCGCCGACATCCTGTTTGTTTGTCGGGTGGATATCGTTCGCTTCGCCGATGTCGATGATTACGGCTTGTCCGGTGTTGGGTAACGCGAGCGTCATCGATTGTGCTTCGCGCAGCTCCGCCCAATCCGA
>JAJDAB010000685.1 GCA_029262095.1 Candidatus Hydrogenedentota bacterium | reverse complement strand
ACGGACTCCCACCTAGGACTTCCAAAAATGTGAACGTTGTCCGGCCAAGGAGTCGTGGCATAGCGCGAACCGGGCGTGTACGGGTCATGATTGCCGGGCGCGATGACAATAGGCAACGGGCTTGCAGATTCGAACAGACGTCGGACGAAGTCGACGGTGTCTTGATTCACCCGATCCGCGTCGAATAAATCGCCCGCGATGAGGAGCGCATCGGCGGGCCACTCCTTGGCACGCGTGACGACCGCACTTAATACGTCACGGAGCCGCTGTCGTCTACGTGGCCCGAAAGAAGACGGAAATCCCGCGCCCGCAAAGCTCGCGTCGAGATGGATGTCGGCGGTATGAAGCAATCGAATTGGCATGTTCTTGAGCGCGTACGCTCCCCCTGTGGAGTATGGTAATTCCCGGCGCTCAGTCCTTCAAGCGTTGGCCCGATTTTCTTTTGTGCCGATTCGTTACTATGCTTGTCCATTCGCCCCGCGACGGATCGCGTTGGCGCAACGTTGAGGAAGAATCCATGATTGGTGGGCTATTGATCGCGGTTGCCTGTGGCGTATTGGTGGAACAGCCGGGGGTGATTTGGGCGGACGGATCGGCGCTACAGGGCGCGACCATACAGATTGATGACGCCGGAAAGTATGCGGTTTGGGCGAAAACGGCTCCAGGTGAGCCCGGTACGGTGAAGCTGGGGGACAAAACGCTTTCGGTCGAGGCTATCGCTTCAGATTCGCAGAACGGGGCGCAATGGATATCCCTGAGTTCGCATCGCTTGGCGGCAGGCGATTTGACGATCGACGTTTCCGGTCCGGTTGTTGCCGTAGCGATGGCGACCCACGCAGCGTTCGATCCGCAGTCCGCGGAATCGTTGATGTATGCAGCGCCGATTGGAACCTTGCCACGGGACGCACGGCTTGATCTCATCCGGGATACCGATACGGTGTTCGCGATGACGCCATTTGATTCGCGCGACGATTGGGAATTGCTTGCCGGTGATCTTCGCAGGAAGATCTTGGTGGGGTCGGGACTTTGGCCGTTGCCGGTGCGCACGCCGTTGAACGCCGTTGTCGAAGACGTGGCCGAACACGACGACTACATCGTGTCGCGTGTCCACTTCGAAGCGGTACCCGGATTTCATGTCACGGGCAACCTGTTCCGACCCAGGGGTGATGGACCGTTTCCGGGTGTGATTTGTCCACACGGGCATTGGGAGAACGGTCGGCTTGAACATGGCGAACGCGGTTCGGTCCCGGCGCGCGGCATCACGTTGGCGCGAATGGGCATGGTCGCATTTACCTACGACATGCTCGGATATAACGATAGTCGGCAAATTCATCATCGCTTTGAAGATCAATCTGAAACGGAGCAACAGCGGCTTGAACTGTGGGGCATTCACCCGTTTGCGTTACAACTGTGGTCGAGTATTCGCGCCGTAGATTTTATCCAGGACTTGCCGTACGTCGACTCCGAGAATATTGCGTGTACCGGTGCATCAGGCGGCGGCACCCAGACCTTTGCGTTGACGGCGGTCGACGACCGCATCAAGGTCGCCGCGCCGGTGAACATGATTTCCCACACGATGCAGGGCGGCTGTATTTGCGAAAACTCGCCGCTGATTCGGCTCCGTGTATCCAACATGGAAGTCGGCGCATTGGCTGCGCCGCGACCGATGATGATGGTATCGGCGACCGGTGACTGGACAAAGAAGACGCCCCAGGTGGAATACCCAGCCATTCGCGGCATTTACGATTTGTATGATGCGGCGGACCGCGTCGCCAACGTCCACGTCGACGCCGGACACAACTACAACCAGCAGAGCCGGGAGGCGGTGTACCGATTCTTCGGGAAATGGGTTCTCGATGCAGGGTCGAAGTGGAAAGATTTTTCGGAGCCGGAGGCCATTCCCGAATCGGTCGAAATTGCACGCGTCTTTCCCGAGGACGCAAATCTGGAGCCGGGCAAGAACATCCTTGCTCAAATGGTAATGGAGCGGCGGGAGCGGAGCGCGCGGGTAATGCCTGGCGAGAAGGCGCTCGTGGATGGTTTTCGGAAAGGATACGGCCAGTCGTTATTCGATGTGACGGGCGTAATCATTCCGGATGGCAACGCCGTCACAGGTCAGTTAGTGGAAACGATAGATCGGCCTGCTCACCGCATCGAAAGACTTGTACTGAGGCATGCCGGATCCGTTATTCCGGCGACGTTGATTCAACCGACGGCTAAACCTCGAGGCAGCGTGTTGATCGTGCACAGCGAAGGCAAGGCCGCACTTATGGATATCGCACGCGACGAGCCGGGCGCTTTGGTGGATGCGCTAGTCGACGACAGACTTGCTGTGCTCGCGATTGATGCGTTTCGCACGGGCGAGTGTTTGGCCACGGGAGGTGATCGGAAAATCGGCAAGTTTCCGACGACGTTTTTACCAACCGATACGGGTTATCGCATTCAAGATATCGTAACCGCGTTGTCCTATCTGAAGTCGCGGGATGCGCTTGGCGGCGTTACGGGATTGGTCGGGATCGCGGACGCGGGCGTTTGGTCCATGTTCGCGAGCGCGTTGGATGGTTCGGTCCCGACGACCGTTGTCGACGCGAACGGGTTTGACACGGATGATGACGCGGCGTGGACGAATCGACACCACTTGGCGTGCGTGCGCAGCGTGGGCGACGTCAATACTGCTGCGGCCATGATCGCCCCGCGAACGTTGACCGTGTTCAACACGCAGGATGTGTTCCAACTGAGCGATCGTGTGTTTACGCTCGGTAATGAGTTGCGGGTCGATAGGGATGTCTGGCCGGCACAGCGGATCGTGGATAGCCTGTAGATCCAAACCATGACCGACGCCGTCCGCGACAAAGTGCTTCACATTGCCGATCTGCATTTCTGGCGAATGAAGTTCAATCCGTTCAAGCAGCTCAATAAGCGTGCGCTGGGGAATCTGAATCTATTGCTACGGAGGCGGCATGAATTTGTACTTGAATCCGCTGAAGCCCACCTCGCGTATGTGCAAACCGTTGGCGTACCCGACGCGATTTTTACGGGAGACTTTACAACGACGTCGTTGCCCGAAGAGTTCGCGTTGTCGCGTGTGTTCATGCAGCAGGCTGCCGATGTTGGATTGCGTTCAAGAGCCATCCCTGGGAACCACGATGTGTATACGTTCGCGGCAAAACGGCAGGACGCATTTCAATACTATTTGGGCGAATGGACCAGCGGGGAGACCTTACCTGTGTTGTATCATCTTCCAGGTGGCACGCCCGTGATCTTGGTGCCGACCGTGTGCCCAAATTTACTTTCTTCCAAAGGCACGATTCGCCCCGAAGAAATCGATAGAACCCGTTCGCTGATGGAAACGGTTGATTCACCGGTTATTGTCGCCGGTCATTATCCCCTGCTCACGGAGACGCCCGCGTATTCGTTGACGCCGGGTCGCCGATTGCGCGGTGCGGACACGTTACGGCGTGTGCTGGGCGAATCCGGCAAAACGGTGTTGTACATCTGCGGACATGTTCATCGATTCAGCTACGTCGCTGACCCCCAATACGCAAATATTCGACATCTGACCACCGGCACATTCTTCGGGCGCAATCACGCGCAACACCGCGATGGCGAGTTTTCGGAGCTGCACGTGAGCGATACGGCGTTTTCCGTCTTCAGCCACATCCATGCCGATGGTTGGCGGCGGGAAGCCGCGCCGTGTACGTAGTTGTGTTTGTGAATCTTCCGGGCTAGCATATTCACTATGTCAGCATCGCGCCGTGCGCCCAAGACCCGCTACGTAATCACATCGGATCGCGATCGCATCGCTTTGGTCGCGGGCGCTATGTGCGGATTCGTCGTGTTGTTGATCAGTATTTTTGTCCAGCAACATCCGCTGCTCGTGACAGTATTTCGTGCGATGGTCGCAGTGTTGGTGACGTACGTGACCGTGTACTTGGCGGTGTTGTTGGTGGTCCACTTACGGGACACACAGTCCGTCGTACAAGACGCGGCGCTGGAAGAAGAAGTTGAGGAACCGGAAACCGAATGACTGATTTAGACCCACGTTGGATTCGAAGAGTAGGTGTATTCACGATAGCCCTGTCGTTGCTAGCGGCAACCGCGATCGCGCAAGCACCCGATCTCAAGCGAATGGATTTCGTTTTGCGATCCGTTCCAAATGGTCCCGTCGCCTTGGTAAACGATGTGCCTATCGAGCCGGACGCGTTCAAAGATTTCTATATCGGTGAATTGGTTCATTGGGACAAGGCGAATCCTGGAAAAGAAGTGAACGATCAGTTGCGCATCGGGATCGCGCTTCGTGTGTTGCGGCAACTGATTCAACAGGCGGTGTTGCTGCAAGAAGCGGATGTGCGGGGCATTACCGTTTCCGCGAACGAGTTGAACGAGAGTTGGAGTACAGAATTCGCCAAGATTAAACAGTCATTGCCCGCCGCCGAACGGGACACCTTGACGGATGCGCAGGTGCTCAAGAAGTTGGGTGCGACGCGCGAAGAGGCACTGAAGGATCTACAGCGTGTATTGCGGATCGCCAAGATGCGGGATCGCATTATCAAAGACGCTGGTGTCACCGTGAGCGATGAACAGTTGACTGAGTGGTATGCGGCGAACGAACAAATGTCCAAACGGCCGGAGACCGTACACGTCAAGCAGCTATTCTTTAAGGCCGAACCCAATTCATCGCCGGCGAAGAAGAACGAGAACGAAATGGAAGCGCAGAAAAGAGCGGACCGGGCACTCCTTCAAATAAAGTCGGGTCAGAGTTTCGAGAAAGTCGCCCGGGACGTGTCGGATGGCCAGTTTAAAAAACAAGGCGGTGACTGGGGGCCTCGACCCGCAGGGCAGATGCCGCCATTTATTGTTGAAGCTGCGCGCAAACTCAAGCCAGGTGAACTGAGTCCGCTGATCAAGAGCCAGTATGGATATCACATTGTGAAGCTTGTCGCCACCACTCAGGCGGGGAAGATTCCGCTGAAACAAGCCGCACCGGAAATTCGGCGTTTGCTTTCCCGGGAAAAAGGAAACGAGGCGGTCTACCGGTATTGCGCAAAGACCATGGCCGACCCCGATGCAGTTCGCGTCTATCTCGATCTAGAGAGTCAGTTGCGATTGCGGCCCGAGCTCCTTGAAATGTATCGGCAAGAATTGAAGAACCCGCAGATCAACGGCAATTAGCCCGGCACTCAGATCACCGCGTGCTCATCGCTCTCCTACTTGCCGTCACAACATCCGCTGCGGACTACCATTGGCCGCTCGACTTGCCCCGCCAACTCTCCTCAAGCTTTGGTGAATTCCGGACCGGTCGCCTTCACGCGGGCATCGATTTGCGGACGGCGGGAACGGGTCGCGCGGTCTATTCTGCCGAATCGGGTCAGGTGACGCGCGTGCGATGTTCACCCTACGGGTATGGCAAGGCGGTGTACGTCCAGTTAATCGACGGCAACACAGCGATTTACGCGCACCTCGAATCATTCGCGGAACCCATCGGCGAGTACGTTCGGCGCGCACAACATTCCCGCAAGAGCTACACAGTCGACCTTTACCCCCAAGACGGGGAGTTGCATGTCGCGCGTGGCCAAGTCATTGCGCGGAGCGGGCAAACCGGGGTCGGTGTTCCTCATCTGCACTACGAGATTCGCGATTCGGCGGGCCGACCGATCAATCCGCGTGACCTCGGCATTGATTGGCCGGATACAACGCCGCCCGTAATTCAGTCCGTGCTCATCACACCCCTATCCGCGAACAGCCGCGTGAATGGCGACATTGTTCCGCTGGTCGTCCCGGCCCGAAAAACCGGCTCGGGTGACTATGTGATCGACGCCGTCTCTGCGCGCGGCGAAGTGGGTTTCGGATTGCAATTGGTTGATCCCGCGAATGGTGGCGCGAGTAAATTGGGTGTGCGAACGTTGTCCACCGTCGTCGGAGATACCGAACAATTTCGCATGACCCGAGATCGGTTGTCGTATGACACGTTGAACAACGGTCTTGTCACGTATCATCCGTATTTGTACGACCGTGGGCGGTTTCTATTGGGATGGCGGTGGCCCGCAAACCGGTCCGAGGCCTATGCGTATCCGGGAGGTAACGGCCACGTCGCGGCGCCGACAGAGTCGACTATCGT
>JAJDAB010000684.1 GCA_029262095.1 Candidatus Hydrogenedentota bacterium | reverse complement strand
GATTCTGAATTCGAGTTGAATCCGATTCTAGAAGACACTCACCCCGCCAATGATGTATCGCGATTAGGCCCGACCGGTGCTTCAGCGTCATCCGTCCAAGTACGAGTGCCTGAGACGGTCATGCAGCGCCTTAAGCCTGACGAACAATCGGTAGTCCGCCGTCGGCCACCGTGGCTCTATCCATTCGCGAAACGAACTATCGACTTCTGTGCAGCGGCCATCGCTCTGTTCGTTATGTCGCCACTTCTATTCATTGTCGCGTTGCGTCTTCGATTGCGCGACGGAGGTCGTGTACTCGTTCGAATCCATAAAATCGGACGCAGGTCGGATACGTTCGACGAGTATGCATTCGCGACCGAGGTCAGAATCGTTCGCGGATTGCCTGTATTCTTCAATGTGCTGCGTGGTGACATGGCGTTCATAGGCCCGCGACCGCTATCCCAGGACGAGATGCAAAAATGGTTAACCGTTGAACCATCGGCTAAAAGAAGAAGTGACGTTCGTCCGGGACTCATCTGTGATTGGTGGATTCGCCGTAAGGTGAATCTTGATTACGTATCCGAAGTGTCGCTAGACATTGGATACGTCGATTCTTATTCGCTCTCAAAAGACATAGGCGTTGTATTCCGATCGCTTCCTGGACTCATAACGTTCGTTTTCTTAGGAGATGATCCTCCGCGTTATGAATCCGTCGTCCATATCCTAGGTGTCCGGATTGACAACATATCAATGCGTGCAGCGCTTCGCCGCATTGTTGAGATGATGGACGAGTCTGGTACAAAGCACGCATGTTTCGTCAATCCTCACGCGATTAACGCAGCCCAGACGGACTCCGAGTTCAAGGAATCGATACGGGCCGCTGACCTCGTTCTCACCGACGGGTTCGGCACGAAACTCGCCGGTAAGATTCTCCGGCGGCCCATATGTCAGAACCTATGCGGCACCGATTTGTTTCCACGTCTATGCGCAGAACTCTCGGGTACTCAAAAGAGCATGTATCTCCTAGGTGCCGAGCCAGGCGTAGCCGAACGTGTCGTCCTATGGATCGAAGAACATTATCCTGACGTCGTCATCAAGGGGTGTGCACACGGTCATTTTTCAGCCGAAGAGGATCCAGAAGTCGTGCAGACGATTGCTGCGTCGGGCGCCGATCTGCTCGTCGTCGGTATGGGGGTGCCGAGACAAGACATCTGGATTCACGATCGCCTTGATTCGTTAAACGTACCAGTCGCGATGAGCTTTGGCGGCCTTTTCGATTACTTCGCGGGCCAAGTTCCGCGAGCACCTCAGTGGATGCGCGAAATGGGCTTGGAATGGGTCTATCGACTGATCCAAGAACCGCGGCGCTTGTGGCGCCGGTATCTCATCGGAAACGGAGTGTTCCTCCGGAGAGTCCTACGCGAAAAGATTAATCCTGCAATTTATACCGAAGACTAGTTTTCCAACGCGCAAGTCTCTTTTGCCTAATATGATCAATCCCGGCATTTCCGTCCGGCATTCTTGACCAAAGATACGCCCTGTTTCAGAGCGATCAGATTTTAGATTCGTCGGATGCTGGTTCATCACGGGCCATTAAGAACACGCAATATTCATAGTATTCTTATCAATTTCCTCTATGGAAAGCCTGGGCATCGCTCATATAAACTATGCATATTCGACCAATCCTTCGCATTTTTTCGAAAATAGCTGGATCATTTTTACGAATTGTGTCAGAATAACGAGAATAGCGTTGTCAAGAGATTATTTAATGGGCTTCATGTTGTCTATTAATTACCTATGGGCAGACGAATGGTTTGCTCGTTGATTCAACCGCTTGATAATTGAATTCGGGATCAGAATCGGCGACCGAGGTCTGGAGCGCCCCAATCGAATTCGATTTTGGAATTCGGTGCTAATGGTCTCGGATTCCGTCGCGGGTGGGAATGTATTGCAGAAGGCAGCATGACGAATGGCGCAGTGTGCACCTAAGAAAGTGTGAGTTTGATGTCGACCCTGTTTAACAAATCAAGCGTGTCAAGACGGCATAGCTGGATTCGGTATACGCTCGCTGTGCCAATTCTGATTTGCTTGGTCGCCGCGTGTAAGACCGGTTCCATGCCGACTGGGCCAAACGCAGTTATTGTATCGAATGATGTCGAAGGACGCAAGAATTCCGTTGAAAGTTTGGTCGTGCCCACCACGACGATAATGGGGGAGAGCGCCCAGGAATCACAGACGGAGATTTCTGACGTATCTGCGTCTGATTTGGACATGACGTACCGAATCGGTCCAGGAGACCGATTAAACTTTCGGTCTTTTGACGACGAATCGCTTAGTATGGAAGTGGTCGTGCGGTACGACGGCTACGTCTCGCTTCAGTTGGTTCCGGATTTGAAAGTTCAGGGCTTTACGCGCGAGGAGGCGGAATCGCTGCTCGCGTCGGAGTATTCCAGTTTCTATTCCGTGCCTCGACTCTCACTTGCAATCGCAGAAACGAGTAGCAAAGCGTTTACGGTCCTCGGCGAGGTCGCGCGACCTGGTGAGTTCCAGTACAACCGGCCACTCACGCTTATCGAAGCCATAACATCCGCAGGCGGTATACGCGTAAATCAGCAGGGCGGCGACTCATTCTTGAGCGCAACGGGACAGCTAGTAAAAGCGACTATCATTCGTGATCGGGGTGAAGATCGACAGTTTTTAGAATATGACCTACGAGGTTTCGGTGACCCGGATTCTCCTGCAGGGCCTTTTACGGTCGTTCTGCCCGGAGACATTATTCATGTTCCGGAGAGCGCGAATCTGGTGTACATGCTCGGTGAAGTGAGAACCCCGTCGGTGTATGCGATATCCGAAGGACTTACGCTCACACGTCTGCTCACACTCGCAGGTGGATTCAACGAGTCGACGGCCCGCTATTCGCAAGTGATTCTCACGCGCGAAATCAGCGATACCGAAACCAGGGTCATGGCTATCAACGTGCGCGAGAATATGAAGACAGGAACGGATGTGATTCTCCAGCCTGGCGACATTATTTATATGCCGCGAAAGCGACTCGTCAATCTAGCAGAATTTATCCAGCGGGTTACCAGGCCGGCTTCTATTGCAATGAGCTTTTCGCAACAAGTGTTGAGTTTGTATGAACAGGCCTACTCTGCGTACTACGCCGATGATCGATTTGATCTACTCTTCGGGGACAATAATGGATCTGGACTGTTTGGCACGCAACTACAACAAAGTGCCGCGCAGCTCCAGTCGGCGCTCTCCAGACGCAGCAATGCGGCTCAGACTTCTGCGATACTTCTGCAGTCGCTCACAAATCTGCAGCCCTTCCAGCCTGTTCTTCCGCCAGTACCACTGCCTTCACCGCCGCTACCAAGTCCATAAAGCGGCCATCGGCTTAGCGACGTCCAGATTGATGGAGACCCTACCGGCGTACCGGTTTCTCCACCTCATTGCCACGCTTACGCGTGCGCCTGATGCGGAGCTTTGGTCGATTAGGGCATAGTCCAATCTGATTGGATGCGAAGTGTCACGCATTCCAAAATGCGAAAAACAACATTATTACGATGCATTGCAGTATCTTGACTAGTTCATACTTTTTGTATTTTGTACTTTCGCCATACTCTCGAGCTACGAGGTAGATGTAGATAGCCTATGCTGTTCGATCTTGTTTGATATTCAGCGCTATTCACTACATTCGTTCCAGAATTTTACTGGAATAAATTGCGAAAATATGCCAGAATTAGGATTAATGTGGTGTCAAGAGATAATGGGTATATGGTTTGTTGTCTGGCCAATGTTTATGGGCAGTGTCGAGGGGTTGGACGACCTCGCGTTGATCGTCTTGTGATCGAATCGTGGGTGGCGCTTTCCCACTCGTAGATTTGGGCACAGTCGATTATAAGTGGCTGCTATACGATCCGGTTATTCGATTCTCGATTGGGTTTGCTACCCAAAGTGTGATGCTTGATGAAACAGTGGATAAGTCAAAATCGCGAGCACGAGATTGAACGACACGATCAAAGTGACGCCTTGACGGTCAGGCTGTGAACCGTGTCGGTCCAAATGACACTTGTCTCTTTATTTGAATGAAATCGACTCACATGAATCAGATTGAAAATCGAGATTCCACCCCGCCGTACGGCAACGGATCAATGCTGCCCGATGCCGAGTTGGTGTTTGATCTCAGACGGTTTGTGTGGCTGCGCGGACCGAAAATGCTAGCCATTGCGCTATGTGTGAGTATTCCGTCAGCAATTGTATGTTGCTTGCTTGTGCCAGTCTTTTACACGGCGACTGCCGAGTTTCGCTTTCTCTCGCAGGAGCCGTTTGTGCTTGACGCCGGAGAAGAGGACACCCCGTACGATCAATTCGTCGGAACGCAGATTGGTCTAATGACGGGTTCTACAGTGCTCAACCGCGTCTTGGACTCGCAAGAGATCCGGGAGATACCAGAACTTGCCCAAGCCGTTGATCCATTTTCGTACCTTGTGAATCGAGTGAGTACTCGGGCGGAACGGCGAAGCGAGCTTGTGACGGTGACGTGTTCAATGCGCGACCGCGAAGCGGCTCAAACGGTGCTAGAGATGATAGTCGAAGAATACCTGGATTACACGATGGGTGAGGAATCGAGTTCCGGTGAGGCGCGATTGGAAATGCTCACGAACGAGCGTGCGATCAGAACCGTTGAACTAGAAGCGCAACTGAGAAACATTCGAGAGCTCCAGTCGTCGTTGCAGATTCCCATCGTGGGCGAAACACCGTTGGATACCGGCGAAGCGCGCCTGTACAAAGAAGAGCACGCCAGAGCACAGGAAGACGTCGGGAAGAGTCAGAATGCGTTGCAATCAGGAGAGACAAAGCTTGTCTCGGTCGAGAAACTCCTGGCGAACGCCTCACGCGGAAACGCGATCTATGAGTTTGGCGTGGAGGATCGGGTAAACACGGATACGCGCGTGAGCGTATTGCTTGCGCAAGTGGCCGCCGTGCAAGCAAGGCTTGCCGAGACAGCGCAAACGCAACAAGACAACTTGCCGCAACGTCAGAATACGAAGAAAGAACTCGCGTCACTTGAGGCGCACCTGGCTACCATCACCCTTGAAGTCCGCAAAGAAGTACTCCAGTCGATGCGCACCATACAAGCACAAGAACTCGAAACCTTGCGGATGAACTTGGTTGAGGCGGAAAAGCGATCGAATAAATACGGAGCATTGGTCGAGTCCTACAACGAGGGATTGACGATAACGACGGATCAGTTTGTACGACTGGAAGACTTGAAAGCCAAGGCCGATGAATCGCGTCGCGTTCTGGAGGACGTTCGCAGCAAGATCGGGGCGATCGCGGTGGAGAGTAAAGCACCTGCTCGAATTCGGCTCGCAGCGCCGGCCAAAGTCCCCGGAGGTGGCCCGGATCAGACTCCGAGGATAATGGCGATCTTCTTGTGTTTCGCTATCGGCGGTAGTTTGGGCCTGGCTTTTGGAATCTGGCGTGAATTGGCAGACCAGCGAGTACGGTCAATAAGTGTACTTTCCCGACTTACTTCGCTTCCGGTCTTTGCAGCAGTACCCGCCGCCAGTGAAGACTTGCTTCCGGACGACATCAACTTGGCGCTCGTCACGGACGAAGCGCCACTCTCGGTATTGGCCGACGCCTATCGAAGTATCCTTGCGCGAGTACTCAATCACGACTCGGAGCTCAGCCTGCAGAAGGCGCTGGCGGCGATGGGCCCGGCTCATGTAAATGGCAACAACACCTACAACCTGACCAACCTACGTCCAGACGCCGCCGACGCTGGCCACTATGTATTTGAGGGATTTCCCACGATGTCCCAGGGCAATACGCTTGCCCCGGGCGGGACTCCATTTGCGGGCACGACTTTGGCGGTTGTCAGCCCAACCCAAGGCGACGGCAAGAGCACGCTGACGTGCAATCTAGGAATATCGCTCGCTCGGACGGGTAGACGGGTGCTGATCGTCGACCTATCTTATCGGCGGCCCGAAATAGAAGCGCTTTTCGGCCTTCCGGAGCAGGAGGGTCTTGTAGAGGTTCTGAACGAAAAATTGGCGGCGGTTGAGGCGATCCAATCCACGCATATAGGCGGACTTTTCGTGCTCGGTCCGGGACTTGCCTCCGGCGATCTGGTCGGCAGGTTTGGTTCGCGAGATATGTCGTTGTTCTTGGAGCATGCAAAGAAGCATTTTGACCACGTAATTCTTGATACGACTCCATGGCTTATTATGTCGGATGCGAAACTGATCACCCCACTCGTCGAAAGTGCACTCGTAGTTGTCGGTGCGGAATCGTCAACCCTCGGGATGGCGAGGCGTTGCCTACGGGAGATCGCGGAAACCAAAACGGATGTCGTTGGCGTTCTATTGAATCATGCGCGCAGCGAAGCGGGCGGGTACATGCGGAAGAACCAAAGCATCTATTATGGGTACGCCAACGGTTCCCAGCATGTTAGCCGCCCTGTTGCGGAAACGGAATCAATTCATCCCGATAGCACCCGTGAGCCTACGAGTACAGACGCGTAGCGTATCGCGTGCTGCGAGACCAGCCGGGCACTAGCATGCGAGAAGGCAAGAAACTCAGTCTCTTCGTATTCATTGACGCGCTCGGTTGGGAACTTGCCGAACAGTACTCATTTCTGGACGATCTCTTGCCTCACCGATCACCGTTGGATACGGTTTTTGGTTATAGCTCCACCTGCGAACCCACCATTCTCACCGGAAAAATGCCGCGCGATCATGGTCACTTTGCGTTTTTTGCTCGAGCCAATGGCGACACGCCGTTCCGATACTATTGGCTCTTTCGATTCATACCTCGTTTTGTTACACGGCGTGGCCGTGTGCGCAATTTCATGAGCAAGCATTTGAAACGGATTCATGGAATCACCGGCTATTTCCAAATATACAATATGCCGTTCGAGCACATGCATCGTTTTGACTACACAGAAAAACGCGACATGTTCGAGCCAGGCGGAATTAACGGTCAACTACCGACCATATTCGACTATCTTGCAGAACGCCGTATTCCAATCCACCGTTCCGACTGGCGCAAAAGCGAACAGGAAAACCTCGAATCCGCCAGAGCCGCGTTGGGAGACGGCAATGCCAGATTCGCATATGTATACCTTGCCTCGTTGGACGCGGATCTTCACAACGAAGGGAAAAATGGGGAATCTGTGCGGACGAAATTGCAGTGGTACGAACACGAAATTCGCCGCTTATTTGAAACCGCAAGCGCACAGTACGACGATGTCCGTCTTTTCGTTTACTCAGACCACGGAATGACGGATACGTTATCGACCGTTTCACTTATGGATCGGATTGAGTCGCTCGGTTTGAGATTTGGTAGAGATTATCTTGCCGTGTACGATTCTACAATGGCGCGATTCTGGTTTGAGAATTCAGACGCTCGAGCTGCCATTACGAATGCACTCAAGCAAGAGTCCCATGGCCACATACTCACGGATGAGGAACTGGTCCGGTGGGGATGTGACTTTCCGAATAATCAGTTCGGTGAACTTTTTTTTCTCTTAGACCCGGGCCACCTACTCTGTCCCAGCTTCATGGGCGAGAAACCGCTCGCCGGCATGCACGGCTATGATCCCGATCATGAAGATTCAGTTGCCGCATTTATGACGAATACTCTCGATGCCATTACGCCGAAACGGCTCGACGACATATACGCGCTGATGCGTCGCGAGATTGAAGTAGATTCGTGAGCGCAATGGTGATTACTTCCCGTTTGTGGCGATCATTGCTGCATTTCCCGACGAGTCTTCGCTGTCCAGAGATGCTGAATGCGCAAATCACTGATCCTCCATGGACGACCAGGGTTACACCAGAGTCTTGACGAGCTCGAACGAAAAACCATCTGGAGTCGAGATCAGCCGCAAGCTTGTGCTCATCAACTCGACGAGTTCGCTCGTCGCGCTGGCGTTGAACATGACGGTGCTGGTGTGGCTTCAACGCTTCTTGTTGGACCGGATCGATACGGCAGAGTACAGCATACTGCCCGTTCTCTTTTCTGTGATGATGTTTGTGCCGCTATTGACCACCATGTTCACACGTGGGCTCGCGCGTTATGCAACGGAAGCCTATGCGGAGAACGATACGGAACGAGTGACAGAGATAGTGTCAACGATGTTTCTCATTCTTTTTGTCGTGGGTTTAGCCGTACTGACCATGGGGTTGACGCTTGCGTACAACTTGGACAGCGTTTTGACCATCGATCCGGCCTACGCTAATGACGCTAGATTGATGTTTGGGTTGCTCATGGCCGGATTCTCACTTCAGATAATGCTCGAGCCCTTCTGTGTCGGTCTTGAAGTCAAACAGCGATTCATATTGTTGAACGCGATTGCCACTGGGGGACAGTTTGTAAGGATTGCGATCCTATTTGGCCTTCTCTTCGGCATAAGCGTTGGCGTTTTGTGGGTGGTCGTCGCGACGGTAAGCGCCGCGTTCCTCACCCAACTCGTTATTCTCACATTTTCGTTGCGCATCGTGCCGTCTCTGCGGTTCCGATGGACCGCAGTTAAATGGCACATCGCCCGGCAACTCCTATCCTTTGGAAGTTGGTCTACGGTTTCGGCTTTGGCGATTACCATCACCAGAAGTTCGGATGCAATCATTCTGAATAAATTGGGGACACCAATTGACGTAACCTGTTTCTACCTTGGGGTACTGCCCTTTCAGTACATAAACTTAGCGGGAAGCGCGGCCCTAACCCCGCTGAGGCCAGCAATGGTCTCCATGTATGCGACCAATCGATCGGAGCGCTTTAGCCATCTCTTCCTGCAAGGGGGGCGTTGGGCGATGTGGCTAACTCTTTTTGTCTCTGTGCCGTTAATGGTCTACGGTCGAGAACTCATCACACTCTATGTTGGATCGGAATTTCGGCTGGCCGGGATCGTCATGCTACTCGTATTGCTTCAGTATCCGATCGGTCAGGGTGTTAGGATGCTCTTTCAAATCGCGGAGGCCACGGCAAACATCCGGAAGTTGTCGTTGTGCCTTCTTGCGATGAGCTTGTTCAACTTGGGATTGACGCTATACATGGTCGGCGTATTAGAGATGGGGGCGCTCGGTTCCGGGATAGGAACCGCCATTTCAGCTTTGGTGTTCTACCCGCTGTTGCTTTGGCCTCTCGGGTTGAAAATGTCGGGCGTAAAATTGACCACATGGGTCAGAAGAACATTTGGACCGGGATTGCTGCCAGCGTCGGTGGCGGTGCTAGTGCTTCTCGGCCTAAAGATTATTGTTCCATTAGACAGCTGGATAAACCTATTCTTGTGTATGTTCGCCGGAAGTTTCGCGTATGTCGTAGTACTCTTCCTTGGTGCCCTTCAAAAAGAGGATCGCAATGAGCTGAACGCCGCATCTCTGAAATTGGCCCAGGTGCCTCTGGTTTCGACGCTTCTGTCCCGTACGAACGTCAACAGTCGTGGTCCAAAGAATGGGTAGCCCGAGTCTGCGTATGATTGGTGTGTCGCGCCTGCAATGATTTTGCCAAACTTCTTCCTCATTGGAGCGCCCCGCTGCGGTACCAGCAGCGTGTATGACGCAATCCGGCAGCATCCTGAGATATTCATGAGCTCGGTCAAGGAGCCGTGGTATTTCTCTATCGGCGTGCGGACACGTCCATTCCAAGGGCCGAAGGATGTCGACTACAATCTCTACCTCAGTCGTCCGGAGTACGATGAGCTGTTCTCTGACGTCGATGGTCAAAAAATTGTTGGAGAAGCCTCGACCGACTATCTCTTTAGTGACAGTGCGTTGGAGGCATTGCGGAGTGAATTCCCAAATGCAAAGCTGGTGGCTATGCTACGAAACCCAGCAGACCGAGCGTACTCGCAGTATGTTCAACATGTCTCGCAGTTGCGTGAGCCGTGCCGAGATTTCTGGGAAGCAATTGAGTTGGAGGAAGTCCGAAAGCAGCAGGACTGGAGTCACTACTGGTTCTATCGAACGCTCGGGTTCTACGGACGCCAGCTATCTCGTTACTTCGAACACTTTGATGCCAAGCAGATTAAAGTGTTCCTATTCGAAGAACTGTGCGCAGACCCGAACTGGCTCTATAGCGAGCTTTTCGAATTCCTCGGTGTGGACACCTCCTTCCAACCGATCGTACACGACGAATCACGTAATGATAGCGCATTGCCGAAATCCCGGTGGGCGCACGAGGCGCTAACAAATCCTTCTGTGCTTCGCTCTCTAGTTCGCGGCCTAACTCCAGTGAAGCTAAGAGTCGCCAGCCTCAGGTGGCTCGGGGCCAGGCGGAAGACGATTAAACCACCAGGGCTATCTCCCGAAGAACGGGAACGGCTCATCGTGGGGTACAAAGACGATATCGAGTTGTTGGAATCACTCATCGGTCGTACCCTAATCGATTGGTTACGATGCCCTGGGGATGCGAGCGAATGTTGACCAGCATCAGTTTATATCACCAAGAGCCCACGGTTTGGTGGTGTATACCACTGAACTTGCCCGCAGAAACTATGCGCTCCATGGCAAGGCGTCGTGAATTGGCGACCTGCTGGAATCCAAGCGGATTTGCGCAATGAAATACGTCATTTTTGTCACTGGGCTGATACTGCTCGTTCCCTTGGGCATTCTTGCCGCGACGTATTCACGACGAATTCGCGAATTCGTTTTCGGCGGCCTCGTGTTTGCTACTGCTTTCGCGGACTGGTACGACATCAACTTCATTGATCGATGGTGGTACGCCGGGTCGACGCGAGGCATTGAAGTTTCGGTTGTAGATCTATTGACGTTGATCTTGCTGCTTAGCTCGTTGGCCACGATGCGGCGCGAAGGCGGACGTCTATTCTGGCCGGCGGGTCTTGGCCCCATGCTAGTCTACTTCGCATTCGGATGTGTAAGCGTTTTGATCTCGGACCCCAAACTCTTCGGATTGTTTGAACTCACCAAACTCACGCGCGGGATAGTCGTCTTTCTGACAGTCGCCTGGTACGTTCGCACAAACCGGGATGCGTACGCATTTGTGATTGCACTGGGCGGCGCACTGTTCGTTAATGGGGTGTTTGCGGTGTGGCAACGCTACTCCGGCGCTATGTATCGCGTTCATGGCACATTCCCGCATGAAAATATCCTCGGTGATTACTGTGTCCTCGCGGGTCCGATTGTCCTCGCTGTTAGCTTGTCGGCGTTGAGTCCTTCGATTCGGGCGTATTGCGGCGCGGCCACAATCTCCGCCGCGGTCGCGACGGTGCTAACCATCAGCCGGATGCCGTCCGCATTGTTCCTCGCGAGTTCTGCATCGGTTCTTATAACCGCGTACGGATTTCGGATTACCCCGCGAAGAATCGCGTTGGTTCTAATTCTGGGTGTTCTGCTTGTCGGCATTTTCTACCGAGGATATGACGGGTTGTCAGAGCGTCACCAGTCGACGATCTCCGAAGACCATACCCAGGGAGACGGTCGCCCGGGACACTATCGCATGGGCTTGAAAATGGCGTTGGACCATCCGCTGGGGGTGGGGTTAAACAACTGGGGGTGGTACTACCACGAGTACGCGCGCTGGGCCGATGTAGACGACGCCGTTCCCTACCAGAGCACTTCGGCGCCTGGCGAAGGACGTGCCACGCAGGGACACACGCTGTATGGAATGACATTAGGCGAACTCGGCTGGCCGGGCCTCCTCCTTCTCCTCGCCCTCATCGCGCGATGCCTACACATTAGCGCCGGTTTCTTTTTCGTGAGAGAATGGAACATATGGTCGCGAATCAGCGTTGGGTGTTTCTTTGGGCTACTTGCTGAGTTCTTGGCCAATGGCACAGAAATAACGTTTCGCAACCAACAGATTTTCATCATATTCAATATCGTGATCGGCTTCCTAGCGGCCGCAAGACAGACGGGCGTGAAGCACACCAATGTGCCCCTCGCAGCCGCGAACAGGGCTCATCATCGTTAACTACGGCCGTGCGTCTGGAAGGACCAACATGCGGGTATTGCTGGTTGCGGAGGACTGCAACCCAAATCGTGATTCGACGCCGGGGGTGGCGTATCGAGCGTGCAAGGCCATTGCCAATCTCGCCGAGGTCACGCTCGCCACGCCCATTAAGAATCAAGTGGACATCGATCCCGCGGGAGGCTGTGGCGAGGCGAAGGTCGTCTATATCGACAACAGCCGGGTTCACGAACCGCTTTATGCATTGGCGACGTGGATACGAAAGCGAGCGGGATGGACGAGCTATATCGCTATCGCCTACGTATTCGAACAGGCATTTGAATGGGGCGTTTGGCGGCGATTCAAATCGGAACTTCGGGCCGGACACTTTGATGTCGTGCACCGGATTACGCCGATGTCTCCCACAATTCCCAGCCCACTTGCGAAGTGGTGTCCCGTGCCGTTTGTCATCGGTCCGATTAATGGCGGTCTTTCATGGCCAAAAGAATATGAGGCGGAGCGGCGACGCGAACGAGAATGGATGACGTATCTAAGAGGCGCATACCGATTCTTGCCGTATCACCGAGCAACGTTTCGCAAAGCAGCCGCTGTTCTAGCCGGGTTTGAACATACCATCGCTGACTTGCCGGAAGATGTTCGGGACAAGGCGATCAATTTTCCTGAGGTAGGTTTTGACCCCGAGATATTTAAGGCTCCAAAAGCGCGCGAGGCCACGGACCAACTAACCTTCATTTTTGTGGGTCGCCTGGTGCCCATCAAATGCCCCGACGTGCTGGTACAGGCATTTGCCGCCAGTTCTATCCTGAGACAGCATCGCTTGGTCTTGGTCGGGGATGGCCCCGAACGCGCTCAGCTCGAAAAGCTGATAGAGTCGAATGGATTGGAGTCCTGCGCCGAGATTACGGGGTGGCGCAGTCAGGCCGAAGTGAGCAATCTGATGAGAACGGCCGATGTCTTTGCGTTTCCGTCGATTCACGAGTTGGGCGCAGGCGTGGTCGTGGAAGCCATGGCCTGCGGTCTTCCCTGCGTGGTCGCGGGGCACGGGGCGCCCGGCCATCTCGTGGAAGGCACTGGTTCCGTCATACCGATTTCGCCGAAGCCGAGTATGATCGAAGCGTTCGCCGCCGCGCTGGAGGCGTTGGCCACCGATCGCGCACTCAGGAACGATTGCTCCAACCGGTCCAGTCAGCGGGCGCTTTCGCATTTCTCCTGGGATGCCAAAGCCCGAAAGACCTTGGAAGTATATGCCTGGGCGTTGGGCAACGCTGAAGCCAAACCGGTCTTCGACTTCGCTTAAAGGGATAACCGTGATAGAAGCTCCAATAGACCGCGACCCATGTCCGGCATGCGAATCAAATCAACTGCAACCGGTTAAGATGTACAACAACTACTTGCTCCTGAAATGTTCGGAATGCAGTTTCATCTACACGGAGAAGCGCCTCATCCCGGCAGACGACTACGAGGACGCCTACGACGCCGCCGGCATGTATGCGTTTATGGTCCGCGCCGCGCAAAAGACCGCGACGGGAGAATGGGGCGTTAAGAAACTTTGGTGGTTCAAACGTCTGGCGCTTCGATGGATAAGAACGATCGAAGCTACCAGTTTGATGGATATTGGTTGCGGCCCTGGTACTTTTATGCTTATTGCTCAGAGATTGGGGTTGACCGTGGAAGGCATCGAGCCCACTCGGGCAGCGGCGGAGACCGCTAGGAGCCTCGACCTCCGCGTGCATTGTGGATACGTGGAGGAATACGTCGCCAACGGTGGCGACCGCACCTTCGACATTGTGACGTGCTTCGAAGTGCTGGAGCATGTGCCCGATCCAGTCGGAACGCTGACCTGTACGCACGACCTTGTGGATGCCAATGGCCATCTGATTCTCAGTGTGCCGAACGTCGACGATCCCTATATGCTGGAACAGCCTTTTCCGCAAAGCATACCGCCAATTCACATCAATTTCTTCAGCAGGAAGAGCATGGCAGCCGTACTGCACAAGTCAGGCTTCGTTATCGAGCGGGTGTTCACGTTGCCAATACCCACGGGAACCGTTAGTCGCGTATACGGTAAGACTGGGTTGCTGATTCGCCTACCCTATCTGGTGATGTTGCGACTCCTCGGCAAGGCCGACGGGTCCTCGCTCGTAGTGATGGCACGTAAGAATACGACTGGGTCCGTCTAAGTGCATCGCGTGGATGACGACAAAACACTTGGAGCGGATTCCGCAGCGATGACGCCAAGAAAACGGCTGCTTATCGTCACGAACCGGTTTCACCCGCAAGTGGGTGGCGCGGAGTTCAACATCTTTCAACAAGCGTTGGCGTTGAGCGAACACTTCGACGTGGATGTGTTTACGCCACTGCGCGAACGTAACCCGCGGCACGAACGCGTGGAATCTATTTCAATTACAAGAGGGTTTAATTTTCGAAATCTCTCCCGGACGTATCCAGATCTGGGCACCGAGACCTTCTGCCCCGGAGTATTCTTCAAGACGCTGTTGGGCGGCTACGACGTGATCCACTGTTTTCCATCCTTGAACCGCAACAACATCATGACCCTTATCGCGGCAAAAATGCGAGGCGTTCCAATCTTCATGTCGATGTTTGACCTCGACGATTACGCATCGCTGCTCGAAGAAGGCGTCCCGCTGCATCGGATCTTTGAGAACCAAGTTAACATGGCGGAAAAGTGGCGTGTATTCTTCCGAAGATTTGCCGCTATCTTTACCATTTCCTCCCGAGAAACAGCCAACATTAAGACGGTCAATGAGAATGCATTTTTGTCCACCGTGCCAATTCTTATCGACGAGTACGATGCAACCGTGGACGTTGCCGAATTCAAGACGTGCCACGGCGTTCGCCCGCATGTCCCGTTGATCCTTTGTCTTGGCCGAGTCGCTAAGCTCAAAGGCCAGGACGTATTGATCAAAACGCTCCCGCGGCTGCGCGAACAGACAAAAGAATTCCAATTGCTCATCGTGGGACGAACCGATCACGAGCCCGAGTATTTTGCCGAATTGCAGACGCTGGTCGAAAAGGAAGCACTACAGAGCCAGGTCACATTTACAGGCGTTGTGCCTCGCGAGGATGTCATCGCTGCGCTAAAGGCATGTGACGTCCATGTCTTGCCGGTGCGATTCATGAATTCTGGCGCGGTGGTAATCGAATCGTGGGCGGCTCGTAAGCCTGTGCTTCACAGTGATGCAATAGATCCGTGCTACGTCATCGAGGGTGAGAATGGCCTCACATTCAAGTCCGAGGACACGGAGGACTTGTGCGACAAGCTCGCGTCAATGCTTGACAACCCACAATTGTGTGCCGACATGGGCGCGAATGGGAGACGGCTGGTGGAAGAGAGGTTCTTGTACTCCCACCTCATCCAGCGATACATGGAGGCGTATCGGGTCCACGGTGGTGTAGATTGTTAGGAAAGGTGTTGCGTCTACTTCGATGGCGTTGCGCTTGCGATAGACACGATCTCGCTCAATGTGCGTTGCGTAGCTTCTTGCCAAGAGAATCCAGCGGCGTGTGCCGCACCGGTCTTGGCGAGACGTGCGAGCGTTGACGTATCCGTTAGCGTTCTGAGAAGCGTGTCGGCAATCGTCTGCTCATCCTTAGGATCGAAGTACATGGCTGCATCCCCGGCAACTTCGGGGAGGGACGAAGCGTTCGAACAGGCGATGGGGATGCCGCAGGCCATTGCCTCAAGGATTGGCATGCCAAACCCCTCATACAGAGACGGGAACACGAACAGGTCAGCGCCGCAGTAAAGGTGGGGGAGGTCTTCATTAGCAGCGAAACCGGTGAAACAGATTTCATCGCCAAAGCCCGTAGCTTCTGCCGCCTTATGGACTTCCTCCGCGCGGGTCCAGTCGTTTCCGGCGAGGACCAACTGATGGGGCAGGTCGGTATCGCGCTTTAGTTGGGCGAAGGCACGTATCAGTCGCGCGTGGTTTTTGCCCGGATGTTCGATCCTCGAAACATAGAGAATATAGGGCGCACGAAGACCATACTTAGCACAGATTCGCTCTTGTGATTCTCCTTTGTCGCGCGGGTAGTAGGTATCGTGGTCGACGCCGTGCAGAATGACCGTGATGCGACTTGAAGGAACGCGTGCGAACCAGATGATATCCCGCTTGGTGCATTCGCTGACGGAGATGATGCGCGACAGACGACGCACCAGAAAAGGAAGCACTCGTTTGATGTATAGGTCGCGCATAGGGTCGTATTTCCCCTCGATGTGCATGCTCGAGAAATCATGGACGGTACCGACGGCAGGACAGGGCAACCACAGGGGCACCCGGCGATTGGCGGCGGGAAGGAACAGTACGTCGTACCCTCGAGACTTGCATAGGCCGGGCAGTAGGACATTCTGCCAAATGATGTTGCGTATAGGGCTCTTCCAGTGGGCGCCAACCGTCTGAAGTGAATACGGATGATTGGGCGGAAGAAGTGATTCCATTTCATCCTGGTGACCTACAATCTCGAATTCCATTTCGAGTGCTACATTTGGCAATTCGCGTAGAAGGTGTACCAAGTACTGCCCGATTCCCGAGCGGCCCGCGTCGCAGGCAAATGTGAGAATACCAATCTTCATATGCAGATTTTTGACGTCATCCGTCGTACCGTTTCAGGATGACCTTTTGTCCGGTCGTCGGATCGTTGTCTCCTGTTGCTAG
>JAJDAB010000683.1 GCA_029262095.1 Candidatus Hydrogenedentota bacterium | reverse complement strand
CCCGGACGCCGCGAAACGTACGCGTATTCACCGCGCGCTTCCGTTGATAACGCCAGCTTGCGTGTGACGGCGGGTAGTTTGTAGGAACTGGAGGCCAAACAGAGAATGAAGCCTTGTATCGGGTGGCGGGAAATGTTGGTGCGTGTCCAATCTTCTTTAGTGAGGAGATATTGGCCCATTTGCCACCAGGAATCCGCGTGGCCTTCGCGCGAATAATCGCCCTGATAACAGCGCGCTTTCGCCCCGCCGCGCACACCATTGATTTGTTCTATCGCCCAATCCGCCCAGGTGAGATGGAGGAGATTTGTAGCGACCGTACGGAGATCGGTGTCGTCTGAGAAGTCGGTGATATTGACCAGCTCCGGGATCAAGTACTTTCCATACGTAGGCGAGGCAACTTCGATGAAGAGTCCGTTGCGCATGCGCTCGTAGCAATAGCGTTTAAAGTACTTGGACCAAGCCGCGACATGCTCGCTCGGCAGGCCGCCATCCGGCAGCGCACGATTCGAGTACGCTGGGTTCGACGCAATGACTTGAAGTGCTAGAAACGCATTGCCCAAGTCCATCATGTCGTGGTTTTCACTGCCTTGGATGAACCACACGTAGTCGAGTCGCGCACGATCGAGAGAACTCTTCGCAACGCTGTAGTGCCAGAAGAGGGACTCGATTCGCTCTCGGTTTTCCGATGTCAGTCGTCCTTGAAATAGTGCGTCGTCTCGACCGAATAGATAGTAGATACGCGTCCACGTGCGCATTTGCCATTTGAACTGGGCGTCGGCGCTCTCCGGGGTGAGCGTTGTCTCCTCTCCCATCGCTTCGCCGAATGCTTCGCCCAAGCGCGCGTTCGCGATCGCCAGATCTTCACCCAACCACAACCCGGCGAATGCTCGATTAAGGTTGCAGGCTTTCTCGTCCTGCAGAAGTGCCTGGAAAAAAGGTGTTCCATCGGCACTCGCTAGTACGGAGGTGCAAAGGACAGCGGCGAGTATTCCTCTTGTCCAAGAGTACGGAGCCATTACTTTTTGTGGCTCGTTTTCTTCATCCCAAAGACTAGCTCTACTATCGCCACGGCAAAAACGATTCCTACCGTGAACAAAACTCCAAACGCGAAATTTCTGCCGTATTCTTCCCAGAAACTAGCCATTGAACCTCCTCAACCAAAACAAACTGATGGGTCAGGCGCTGACGATTCGCTCTTCGGATCATATGAGTCGCGCATCACATCTTGACCGCAGTCCATGTGTTCGCACTTCCCGTGCCAAGTCCCTCCCAGACAACTCGCGCGCCGGATATTGAGGTATCGGATGTGACGCGCCCCCCATAGATAATTCGCGCACCGTTCGGACCAGCTCTCATTGTAAACTCGGTTCCATCTACTTCCCAGGTTAGCGGACTCGGTAGCGCAGGGCCGTTATCGATTTGGAACTGCGTCACTGTTCCATCAGCTAAGAGATTGATACCGATAGGCAACGAACCTCCTCCTTCTGTGTACGTCCATGCACCAACCAGGACACTGGGTACTTCCGCAGGAACGGGACAGCCCGACATCAAGATTATCGAAATGACCAGCGGTGTGAATAGAGCAATGCATCTTGTCATTCTTCGACTCCTTTAGACTCGTTCAATGTCCTCAACATACGACTAGAAACTTGTGTAGCGTAGCAATCCTTGAGTTTTAAACTGATGATGCTACAAAAGCATGCCATTGATCGTGTGTGTGCTTGGTGATCAACTTTTCCGCTCCTGGCGATAGTGGATGAAGTCGCTGTCGTGATAGATGCAATGCCCACGTGGAACGATCACACTCAGACCCAGAAATTTCAACCCGACTGAAAAAGCCCGATCCAATCGGATCGGGCTAAAGTATAAAGATACCGTTATTTAAATGGCGGAGACGACGAGACTCGAACTCGCGACCTCCGGCGTGACAGGCCGGCGTTCTAACCAACTGAACTACGCCTCCGCACAGTGTGGAACAGCGGGAAAAGATATCACAGGATTCGGGAACGAGTCAAAGCCGCTGTGTCACTTGATCACGAGATTGACCATGCGACCCGGCACGTAGATCGCTTTGACGAGGTTCTTGCCTTCGAGATGGGCTTGAATCGCTTTTTCCGACTTCGCCGCGGCGAGCACGGCGTCCTTGTCCGTGTCAGTTGCGAGTTGTAAGCGGGCTCGAATCTTGCCGTTGACTTGAACGGGGATTTCGATGGTGTCTTCCGTCAGCATGGATTCGTCGTAGCTCGGCCAAGGCACGTAGGCCAGCGTCGGGCCGTGGCCCAGCTTCACCCACAGTTCTTCGCCGATGTGCGGCGCGAACGGCGCCAACACCAGGACGAATCGCTCCATCCACTCGCGGTTCATAGACTCCCCCTTCATCGCGAGATTCACGAATTCCATCAACCGTGCGATGGCGGTGTTGAACATCAGGTTTTCGATGTCGTGGCCGACGGCTTTGATCGTCGCGTGCAACGCCTTCTCGACCGCGGCGTCTCCCCCACTGTCAACGATCTTTGAATTCAAAGCGCCGTTGTAGTCCACAAACAATACCCACGCGCGTTTCAAGAAACGATGAACACCCTGCACGCCCTCTTCGGTCCACGGCTTGTCGCGGTCCAGCGGACCCATGAACATTTCGTATAAACGCAAGGAATCGGCACCGTGATCGCGGACAACATCATCGGGATTAATGACGTTGTAGCGGGATTTGCTCATCTTTTCGACTTGCGTCGAGACGTTTGCGCCGCCATCTTTCACATGCCAATCGCCGTCATTCTGTTCGACTTGATCGGGGTAGTGATATTTGCCCTTATCATCTTTATACGAATTCGCCAGAATCATGCCCTGATTGAATAATTTCTGAAATGGTTCTTTCGTCGAGACGTGTCCCGCGTCAAACAGGACTTTGTGCCAGAAGCGTGCGTACAGTAAATGCAATACGGCGTGTTCCGCGCCACCGATGTAGAGGTCGACCGGCATCCAATATTTTTCCGCTTCTTCGGACCATGCTGCGTTGTCATTTGTCGGGTCGACGTAGCGCAGGAAATACCAGCATGAACCCGCCCATTGCGGCATCGTGTTGGTCTCACGTCTTGCGGGCTGGCCGGACTCGGCGTCTTTCGTCGCTACCCAATCCGTTGCTCGCGCCAACGGCGGTTGGCCATCGTCAGTGGGTTTGTATTCGTCCAACTCGGGCAACATGACGGGTAAATCGGTGATGGGTACCGCGCGGGTCGTGCCGTCTTCCAATTCAATCAACGGAAACGGTTCGCCCCAATAGCGCTGACGGGAGAACAACCAGTCGCGTAGTTTGTAGTTGACCGTGCCTTTGCCCGCGCCCTTGGATTCCAGCCACTCCGTCATCTTTTGCTTGGCGTCGGCGATTCTCAAGCCGTCCAAAAAGTCAGAGTTCGTCGCCGGGCCTTCACCCGTGTAGGCCTTGCCGTCAAAATCCTTGGGCGGCTGTACCGTGCGAATAATGTCGAGGTCGAATTTTTCCGCGAAATCCCAGTCGCGTTCATCTTGACCAGGCACGGCCATAATCGCGCCGTATCCGTAATCCGCCAAGACGTAGTCGGCGATCCAGATCGGAATCTCTTTTCCGTTCGCGGGATTGACGGCGAATGCGCCCGTGAATACGCCGCTTTTATCCCGGTCCTCTTTCATACGGTCTTGCGCGCTACGTTTAGACGCGGCGTCGATGTAAGCCTCGACCTCAGCGCGTTGGTCGTCCGTCGTGATTCCTGCGACTAACGAATGCTCTGGGGCCAATACGCAAAATGTCGCGCCGAACAGCGTGTCCGGCCTGGTCGAAAACACGGTGAACTGTTCGCCCGAACCAGCGATCGAGAACACGATGTCCGCACCTTCGCTGCGGCCGATCCATTCGCGTTGCATGGCTTTGATGCCTTCGGGCCAGTCGAGGTCGTCGAGGTCCGCTAACAGACGCTCGGCGTAGGCAGTGATCTTCAGCATCCACTGCTTCATCAACCGTTTCTCGACCGGGTCACCGGTCTCGACGTATTTGCCGTCTTTGACCTCTTCATTCGCCAGCACGGTTCCCAGCGCAGGACACCAGTTCACAGGCGCTTCGGTCTGATAAGCCAGGCCGCGATCGAACAAGACCTGAAAAATCCATTGGGTCCACTTGTAGTACTTGGGATCGGTCGTGTTAATTTCCCGGTCCCAGTCATAGGACAAACCTAAGCGTTGGATTTGTTCTTTGAACGTCGCGCAGTTCTTGTTCGTGATAACGGCGGGGTGTTCGCCCGTGCGCATGGCGTGGCGCTCTGCGGGCAAGCCAAACGCGTCCCAACCCATTGGGTGCAGGACGTTGAAGCCTTTCATGCGCTTGTAGCGCGATATGATATCGGTCGCGGTATACCCTTCCGGATGGCCGACGTGGAGTCCGTCGCCACTGGGGTAGGGGAACATGTCGAGGACGTAATACTTCGGTTTGGCGTGGTCGATCTCCGCCTTGAAAGTCTTATTTTCCAACCAGAATTGTTGCCATTTGGCTTCGACAGTCTGGTGGTCATAGGTCGTCATGGTGGGCATGGTGTTGGAATCCAAGGTGTTAGAAGCGAATTTTGGTCCGTTTTGTACGGGTATTGAAACCGGTGAATATAGCATAGGGATTGACCGGGCTTCATTTGTTGCGAAATTGCGCATCGCGGATACAGGCGACATTTCGTTCACAGGTTCAACCGCCCCCTCACCCTAACCCTCTCCCCTTGGAGAGGGAACTTCTAACGCAATCCCTGAGTCTCCTAGAAAGAATGCGCACTCCCACGGGATTCTCAACCTGGTATCGTATTGTTGGGGTGAGGGTACGATGAACACGGTACAGATTGATGGGTTTTTGATAAGCCGACAATGGCGCGATCGGCCGGGCGGCGTGGAACTCGTTCTGTGGGCGACGACAGATTCGGGGCCGCTGCGGATTGTTGTGACCGGTGAGCGACCCGTCTGTTTCGTTGCACGCGATGCTCAGTTCGATTTGCATGAGATTGAGCGTCGACCTGTTGCGTTGTTGAATTTCTCGGGCGACGCGCTGGACGCCTTGTATTTCGATCGGCAGGATGCGTGCAATCGCGCCGTAAGCCAATTAAAAGACGACGGCGTCTCACTGCAC
>JAJDAB010000682.1 GCA_029262095.1 Candidatus Hydrogenedentota bacterium | reverse complement strand
CAACACACCAAGGCGCATACCGCCGCCCACACCCGCCACGTCCGTGTTCCATCACGCATCATGCGCTACTCCTCGACCGGCCCCGCCGCCCCGATACCGCGGAACCAACCCCGTTATTGCTATTGTCTCGCGCCGTCCGGATCGCCTTGCGATCGTTCATAAATCACACGCCGCTTAATTTCACCCGTGGGAACAAACTCGTTGTCATCACGCCAATTCAAATCACCGTCGCCGTTGTTGTCGGAAACATACCCCGGCTGCGCCGTTACCAAAATCTCGAATACGTCGGACCGCGTCGTGACGAAATTCGCCATCAACGACAATCGCGCTTGCATCTCCTCGAACCGCAATTGCCCAGCCGCCGCTGAGATCGCCAACGCGGGCACATTGCCATCGTAAAGGGATCGCGGATATTGCAGTTGCTGTGGCGTAAAGAATCCCAGACCGGCACGCTGGCTGCTAAGCAGCGCAAACGGCGTCCCCAACTCCCGTAGGCCGTTGTTGTAAATGCCCGTCTCAATGCCGCGTTCTTGACGGCCCGCGATGATCGCATCGGGCCTCGTCAACAAGCCGGGAATCGCAACCGGAATGTCGTTGTAGTCGCTCGGCAATCCGATAGCTTCACTGTTGTTCACAAATCCGGTCGATTCCAACATCGCGCCGGGTATCCCCATCATTGGGTTGAACAACTCGATTCCGGAACCAACCGGTACCGCCTGTGTTACCGCCGTATTCATATTGATACGACCGTTCGTCGCTCGGCGTGGCGTCAATACGACTCGCGTGATCCGGTTGACCGCGCCACTCGCGGCCCAGTTGCGAATAAACAACGCGAGATAGTTATTCTTAACTTCCACCGCGCCGTAATAGATAATGCCGTCACGCGAAGGAACCATCCCGTCCAATCGGCCATAACTCTCCGGGTTTGGATCGACCCCATTCAGATCGTTTTCGAGTTCGTTGTTCCCCGAAGACGTCGCCATATCGGGCAAACCGTTCCGGTTAATCGTGTCATCCCAGCAACGCCGGTCGCCGTTCAAGTCCGTGAAAAATTCAATGTCTACACCAAAGTCTTGCGGGTTCAAAAAGTCCAGCGCACCGACTGTGGCCGCGCCGACCGCCGTCAACAACGTTTCGCCACTCTCGATGTGCGCCGCAGCGATGTCGTCAAGATTATCCATCGTGACGACATACGCGTCATACCGGCCATTCTGTAACGCGTCTTCACCCTGCCAAACAAATAACGCCTCAGAAGGATGTGCGTCGTTTATCGCGAGCGGCGTGGGATCGTTGTGCAACGAGAAATTCGGATTGAAGTCTTGCGGGTTGGCGGATACATAGGCTACCGCGCGCCGATCCAACGGCCAACGATCTTCCATGTCCGTATCAAGCGTTCCCGCAGGCACCTTCCCAATGTTCACCGCTGGCTGGAACATGAAGTATTGGTGAAATGGATACGTTTGCGTGTCTGGCAAGAAGAGATGCGAGAACAATTCTTCAACGCCAAGCGCTGGGTCAACGGGCAACACGGCTGGCGGCGCCGAGAAATCGTCGACAAACGAGACCGTGTCGGCTCCCAGCGGATACAAGAATACCGGCGACCACGCACGCGGTGCCGCTGGCGATCCCGGTGTGGGTTCCAACCACTGCGCTAGCGTGTCATCGGCTGCGACATGCCCAGCGGCTGGGTACAACGGATAAAAATCGGCTTGCCCGACACTCAAATTCACTTCGTCGAATGAGGTGCTTGTGAGTAGCGCCTCCAAGTCTTTCGGGAAATCCATACCGACCAACGGTCCCGCAGCAGCAGGATTGGCGGAATTCAGTTGTACAAGATTGTCGTTTCTAAACGGTGTAGCTTCGAACGCCACGTCAAATACACCGGCATCATCATAAATATTGTGTGCAAACGATAGATGGGACATCGTCATCAAATCGCCTGCGGATGCCAAATTGCGGTTGCGCACTTTCGCCTTGTCGAACATCCATTGCGTGGAAGGGAAACCCGGCGCATCAACGGCATCGGCCGCGTTAAACTGCCCATTCGCATTTTCGAGCACGCGTTGATAAAAATTCATCCGCAACGGCGAACCGGACAGTCCATGCGCAAACAAGGAGTCCGCTTCCGTTGTCGCCAGAAATTGGGGCGCTGTACCGGTAATCAGTTCGTCGAACCGGTTCGTACCCCGGCTCCAGTCGTCGTAGTTACCATCGGTGGCGGTCCATCGGTTACGCGTGCCATAACGGTCCCCGGCGTAGAGCGGATGTTTCCGTTCGAGCGAACGGTAAAAGTCGAGGCCCATCGTGTTCGGTGGCCACGCCTGCGCCAATCCTGCATTGAACTCCAGCGCGACCGGCACATCGACATCGTCGTCAATCGCTACATTCTCCACGTCGCGCTGGTTATACGTCACCCGGTCCACCACACGACCACCACCAACCGGACCGTCATACAACGTCACGATTACATTGTCACCGGGATAGAACCGCCGTTCCACAAACGCTTTCCAGTCCGGCGACTCACCAAAATTCGAAACATAATCCGGTTGATTCGTGGCCGGGTCCAGGACAAAGATATCGGTGAACGGCACTACGCCATCATCATAACTACCCGGCACCGCACTGACCGAAAGCAATGGTGTGGCTGACTGCCTAATATACCGCCGCACAAACCCTTCGTCGTAGCCCTCGAAGAGTTCGTCAAAACCGCTACCTTCACCGACCAGCTCATCGATGAATCCATCGCGATCGTCATCGATAAAGTTTGCAGCGATTTCTTCGTCGCCAAAGTTGATGCCGTCGTTGTCCGCGTCGAAACCGTCGTTCTGGTCATTGTCGCCGTCGTTGTCGATAGCGTCGTTGGACAAGTAACCGTCGTCACCGTCATTGTCGACACCGTCCAACTCGGGGTAGTTCGGGAACACCCCGCCGCGAAGCACCAGATCAGCGATATCCGCTCGGCTCTCACCGGCGAAGGTCACGTCGTCGTTCAGGATTTCCAGTTGAATAATACGGTCCCAAGCCTTACCGGGATTGGTATCGTCTTGGCCGACGGCACCGAATGCGGTCGGCGTATGTGTGCCAAATGTCGGCTCCGATTCAGGCGTGGATAGCGAAAAATTGGCCAACGGTTCATCCGTGCCATAGTCGTCGTCTCCATTGCCGTCGCTATCGACCGTTTCTCGGTCCACCGGACGGAAGAAAACACTCGCACCCGTAAATGGTCCAGCTGGCACAACAATGTCGGCCGCTGCCGCATAGTTTAGAGGCGTGTTGTAGCCGTTCGCAGCCGAAGTAACCGGATTGATGCGCGGAATCGGCGGCTCTGTCACCCAGCCGAATCCGAAGTCGGTCGCCGCGCCAGTCGAGTCTCTTGGACCGCGTACCATTCCAATCCCGTTCTTGAAGATATCGGGAACGGCGTCCAGCGCGGGGTCGTCAAACAAAGTAGCGCCTGTTCCGTCAATGCCGCCATCGTATTTGTTCACCGCGAGCAACAGCGTGTCGCCTGGGGCAATCAACGTACCGTCCGGAATCCGCATAATCACGGCATTACTGTCCGTGTTGCTATCCCCGACTTCCACTTCCCAGCCCGAAAGGTTGATCGCGTGAACGTCGATATTGTCCGCATTCAAAAGCGCGGGAGGTTCTTCAATATTCACGATTTCAAGGTATTCGTGATCGGGATCTTGACTGAACTCGAAGTAGTTAATCGAGAAGCTGCCGACACCTGCACGACGGCGCAACGCAACGATAAGTTCCACTTGCGTGGGATTCGGACCGCCGGCGAATGGCGGAACTTCAACAGTGAAGGCGCCGTTTTGCTGATAGCCCTCATGATTCACCAATTGCGCGATTGGCACTTCCTCAGACGAAAGCAATGCGAGGCCCGTATCCCGATTAATAGGAACTAGAGGAAGGACTTGGAAATCACTTGTTGCAAGCGCCCGCCAGGGTACAATCACGCCCCCGTTGGCTTCGTCTGCGATGATATCGGCAACGCCGTGACTCTTCTGTGCTGCGATCGCTGCATCACCCGGCCATGTCCCTACGCCGGTTGAAACGTATTTAATCGCGTAATCGATATCACCCGCAGAGGCGGACAGCACCGAGACGTTCCCATTTTCGTCCGTAATGTTAACGGTGAGGTAGTACCGGCCCGGCGGTAATCCAACGCTCGGCCGGAATGTGAACTGCGCGATCTCAGTGAGACCGGTCGTAGCATTCGTTAATACCGTGCGCTCACCAACCGCACCAACGTTCCCGGCGGATAACCAATTTGCAGTTCCCGGAGTAAAGTCATAATCGAACTCGCCGACGAGAAACTGGTTCGGGTCCAATTCATCGCCGGAACCCGGCGTCCCT
>JAJDAB010000681.1 GCA_029262095.1 Candidatus Hydrogenedentota bacterium | reverse complement strand
CCGTGTTTGACCAGGAAGCGGCAGCGGCGTTTCACCCGGTGTTGCACCGCTACGTAAACGATGGCGATTGGATTCCCGAAATGCAGTGGCCACGCATTACAAGTAAATACGTCCACACCGGCGAGCGGCACCTGCTGCTTCGGAGCGGCGCGGTCGGCTCCGGACGCTATCCCGATCACCTCGCACGGCGCATTGATCGCTTCATGAACATCGAAACGCCGATGGGGTACGGTGGCGCGGTCGAAGACCATCGAATGGATGAGTATCTCCGACGACTTAAAGCGGTGGCCACACGCAACTAACGCAATATGCTGGAGCCCAAGCCCCCTTCAAAGGGGGAGTACTATTTACGATGCGTTTTGACGATTAGAAATTGAAGAATGGCCAGCTCGGCGCAAGACCGAACATTACCTGCCCAACCGCTTCGAGACGGCTTTCGCATACGAATGCGTGCTGCGTAATAACGTGGGCATCTCGAAAGTGTTTTTGGAACCGCGCTTCATTGCGGATCCCGGTCGCACCCACACAAGAATGGACCAGGTTCACGACTTCGCCTGCGCTTATGACAGCATGTGTGATGGCCAATTGACATCGCGCTTTTTGAGCCATGTTCAATTCGCCGGTTTCAGAAACCGTGTTCCACGCCTCGTCGAGTGCCGAGTGGAAAAATGCGCGTGCAGCACTTAGTTTACCCTCAGCCTGGGCCAAACGCGTTTGAACGATTTGACGGTCACGTAAGGTGTTTTCGGTATACGCTGGCACCTTCCGTCCCAGAGCTACGAGCTCGTCCACAGCAGCTTGAGCAATACCCAGCGACACCGCCGAATGACACCCAATCGCAGCCCATATCGGCATGCGCGAGACGGGCACATCGTAGGCATTGTTCGGTTGTTCTAGGGGTACGAACGGCACGGCCATCATTTCGGGAACAAACACGTTTTCAACGCGAACATCATGGCTGCCGGTCCCGCACATACCGAGCGTATTCCAATTCTCAACGATCTGAACTTCGGATGCCGGGACCAGTGTGAGTAATGTCGTTGGTTGGCCTTGGTCATTCACGCGAAGCGTTTCGCCATCGTAAATGTCCGCGAGGCCAATCAGCCACGTAGCGTTGTGACAACCACTATTGAATGTGGTCTGTCCAGACACGCGATAGCCACCATCGACCGGCACGGCTTTGCGATGCGGATTAAACGCTCCCGCGACAATCGTTTCGTCCTGGCCGAAAACCTGGGCTGAGGCTTCATCTGAAAACCAACCGCCGAAGGTCTCACTCGCGTTGCAGATCTGCACATTCCAAGCGACTGCGCTGTCAATCCGGGCGATTGCTTCTGCGACGCGATACTCCGAAACCGGGTCCAATTCTAAGCCACCGCGCGAATGAGGCCGGAACATTCGAAAGAACCCCGCATCACGCATCGCTTCCGCAACTGGAGCAGGCAACCGGCGCTGGCGCTCGGCTTCGTCCGAATGAGATCGGATTAACGGTTCCAACTCCGATACGCGTTCCAAGAGTTCGTCGATATCTATCGCGTTGATCGTGGCCATTGGCTCGTTCTCCCAGAGTTTCTTCGAATAACCTGGGTCGGATTGTCCCTGACCCCAGGGATTGGCACAATGACAAATATCCGAACGATCAGGACAGCAGATTTCAGGAGCCGCCCATGCCCATTTACGACATCCCAACGGTCGACAACCTACCGCCCAAAAGTGAGGGAACGGCTAAACGGCGGCGCATGGTGCTGGTCACGAGCCCCAATGCCGCATCCCTCGAATACATGGGGCCGATGCAGGTCTTCGACGAGGCCAGGATTTTTCTGGAGTATTCGGGGCGGCCAGATCTGGCCTATAGCGTAGAGATCGTGACGACAGGTTCAGGCGAGATATACAACCGGAAAGGCCTTACCATTTCTGCGGACATGCCCTACCATCGGCTTCGCGGAAAGATTGACACGTTGATCTTCCAGGCCGCGGACGAATCGGATAAGTGCCTAAACGACGAACGGTTCATCCAGTGGGTCGCAAAGATGTCGAAGCAAGTTCGGCGCATTGTCAGCATTTGCACTGGTTCGTTCATCCTCGCGCAAGCGGGTGTTCTAGATGGCCGTCATGCCACCACGCACTGGTGCGCGTGCAACGATTTTCGGCAACGCTATCCGCGCGTAAAACTGGACGCCGATCCGATTTACACGAAGGACGGTCACGTCTACACATCGGCAGGCGCCACTGCCGGTATGGATTTGGCCATTGCGTTGGTCGAGGAGGACTACGGTACCGAGTTTGCTCGACGCGTGGCGCAAGGCTTGGTCATGTATCTCAGACGCCCGGGAAATCAGGCTCAGTTTAGCGTGCACTTAGCCTCGCACTTTGCGGAAGAACCGGGCATCCAAGATATACAGACGTACATCGCTCAACATTTACAGGATGATTTGCGCGTCGAAACACTTGCGGATCAATTCAACATGAGTCCCCGAAACTTCACGCGTGTGTTCACGCGCCAAATGGGGATGGCGCCCGGCCGCTATGTCGAACAGTGCCGACTCGAATCCGCGCGCCAATATCTCGAGCAATCCGAAGCAGCGCTCGCACACGTCGCACAAAAGTGTGGCTACGCGACC
>JAJDAB010000680.1 GCA_029262095.1 Candidatus Hydrogenedentota bacterium | reverse complement strand
GATGTATATCGAACGGTACAAGAATCCGGAGTATATGGACATCGCGGGACGATTCGTGGAGTACGCGGACGCGAACGGCATCGATCCGTCGTCGCTGGCGACAGCCTGGGTTGCTGCGCATCCAGCGGTCACGTCCGCCATTGTGGGTGCACGCAACATTGCGCAGTTCGAATCCGCGTTGGGTGCGGCTTCGGTTGAGATGGACAAAACGATGCGTGAGGAAATCTCGGCCCTATCCCCCGCTCCTCCGTTGGCGACGGACCGGGAGGATATGTCGGTCACAAAGAAAGTGACAAAGCGTTAGCGAGTTCGAAAACTCCGACCGCTACCGCTGATCCCTAAGCCGATTTGCGCGGGCGTTTCGCCAACGAGTGTATCGTCGAACGTCGAGAACAAGTCCGAAATGTTGGAGAAGTGCGTGCCGCCGCCGCCGTTTCGGCCACCTGCTCCACCACCACCTGCTCCACCGCCGCCCGCGCCACCACCTCTAGCACCGCCTCCGCCAAATCCGCCGCCTGCAGCTCCTCCGGCTCCACCGCCGCCGCCAAAGCCACCTGCACCGCCTCCGCTTCCCGATGCACCCGCACCCGATGAATTACGGACGACAACTTTGGGGAGCGTTGCATTCTGATCGGTGTATTGGTAGACACGGGTTTCGAGGCGCTCGTTGGGTTCACGGCGCAGCCGTTCTGGCGTGCTGACGTACAAGTATTCTTCTTCGACGCTGTAGTCGAGTCCTAGGGGACGAAGCACGGAATCCAGCGCAGCATCTAGCGGAACATCGTCCAGCTTGATGTGACGTACGCGTCCATCGCTACGATCGCCCTCTCGTCGGATGACAATCGGTGGCCGCCGTGTTTCTTCGGATGACGTACCGCGCGTAATCGCGGCATCCGGGTTCGCCAGGGCTTGCTTTGTAGATTCCAACTGGAGCTCGAAATTGGTCTTCGCGCTTAGACCGCGTTGTAATCGCCATGCGCGGTGCAGTTCATCGCGCGCGTCCCCTTCGCGGTCGATGAAAATATCGTCGGGCTTTATCGTGTCCTTTGCCACGACGAATACGGAACCGTCTTTGGGATTTTGGACGTAGTAGCGGGAATCGCTTTCTCGAATGACGACATCGTCGTGTACTGCGCCATCAACTACAATAGAGTCAGCCCCCGACGGAAGAACGAGCGTTATTGAAAGTGCGGTCAGAGCGACCGAGAATCGTGTACACATCGTGCGACCCTTTCGGCGTTGGATTGGCCTAGCGACGTTGGCGGAAATCGTACTGCGGCCAGTATATCAGGAGTTGATTAATCTCGTCGGGTCTCATAATTCGCACAACTTGCTGGTTTACATTGATTTGTGGACGCCGGTATTATTCGCGCACGTAAGGGATCGAAGTATTGAGCGAATTTCGAGAGACAATCAAGCGCGTTACCGCGAATATTGAATCGGTAATACTCGACAAGTCCGCCGTGGTGAAGACCGCGCTGTCGGCAATGCTGGCGGGCGGCCACGTGCTGCTGGAGGACGTGCCGGGTGTGGCCAAAACAATGCTGGCCCGGGCCATTGCCATCTCCACGGGGTGTGAGTTTCGACGGGTCCAGTGTACGCCTGACCTGTTGCCCTCGGACGTGACCGGGGTGTCTGTGTTCAATCAGGAAACGCGGCAATTCGAATTTAGGCCGGGCCCAATCTTTTCGCAGATTGTGGTCGCTGACGAAATTAACCGCGCCACGCCACGCGCGCAGTCCGCTTTCTTGGAAGCAATGGCGGAAGGTCAGGTGAGTGTGGACGGCAAGACGTACCCGCTCGAACAGCCATTTCTGGTATTTGCAACGCAAAACCCCGTGGAACACGAGGGTACCTTTCCGTTGCCCGAAGCGCAGCTCGACCGTTTTATGTTGCGACTGAGTATGGGCTATCCAAGTATCGGCGCTGAATTGCAGTTGTTGGAGAATGTCCGGGTCAAGCACCCGATGGATTCACTTCAACCGGTGGCGGAGCCGGGTGCAATACTGCGGATGCAGGCGGGCGTGCGCGAGATATACATTCATCCGAAGGTTCGCGAATACATATTGCGGCTCGTGCATCGGACGCGGGATTCCACGCACCTAACGCTCGGCGGAAGTCCCAGGGCGTCGATGGCTCTGTTTCGCTCGTCCCAAGCGTTCTCTGCCGTGAACGGACGGAACTATGTGATACCAGACGACATCAAACTACTGGCGCATCCGGTGCTTGAGCATCGTCTGATCTTGAACCCCGAAAGCCGGTTGCGCCGGGTCACTACGCATAGCGTGCTTCGTGATATAATTGCGGAGGTGCCGGTTCCTGCGGGTAATTGGAGCGCCAAAGAAAGTAAGCGAGTGCGTCCTTAGCGGACGTTGGGCGAGCTGTGGATCGAATTCTTCGGGGAAAACGGCCAAACCGCAGTGCGCGAAATCTGGAGTAGCATGATCAAGCTGTGGACACGAAAGAAGGCGGACGACGGGGCGGCTGCCACGCAACAAGAAGAAAACGCGCAAGATTTCGGCCTGGGTACTAATCTTGAGCTGACGCACGTGGGTCCGTATGAAATCCTGGCGCCAATCGGTAAAGGCGGTTTCGGTACGGTGTACAAGGCGATTGACCGTGCGAAGGACTCGACAGTCGCGATCAAGGTACTTTCCCGCGAATACGATCTGGACAAGAAACGCCGCAAGCGTGACTATCTCGGCCGCGAAATCCTCATCGCATCCGCATTACGCCATGAATGCATAATCCGGTATCAAAAAGACATCATTGAACAAGAAGATATCGAAGGTCATATACGGCGTTGTCTGATCATGGAATTCATCGATGGCAACGACTTGCGCTATTACATTAAAGAACGCGTACTTACGATGCAGCAGATGATTAGCATCTGGACGCGGCTGTGCCATGGCTTGGATTTTCTGCACCAAAGACAGATCGTCCATCGCGACGTGACGCCTGGTAACTTCTTGTTCAGCCGCGATCTGTCGAAAGTGAAAATCTGCGACTTCGGATTATCGAAGTCCAGTGCGAGTTGGCGTACGCGGTGGATTCGAGAAGGCGGCGGAACACGCCCTTATATGTCACCAGAGCAGATTGCAAATAAAGGCAAAGGCCTTGATGCGCGATCGGATATTTTTTCGTTCGGTATCGTGATGTACGAATTATTGGCGGGACGGCATCCGTGCGAGGGTAAAGACGCCAAAGAAATCATGCGGCAGTTGCGCAGCAAGCGTTATAAATTCAAACCGCCATCGAAATTCAACTCCGCCGTGCCGTCACCAATTGACCGGGTCGTTTTGAAGGCACTTCGTCGAAACGCGGACCGCCGCTATCAGTCCATTACGGAAATGTTGCTCGATCTCACTCGTTACACCGAGTCACGCATTTAGTGTAGAGGCGTAACGTGGCCATCAGTCACGATCGGGCAACCGCGTGTGGATCGGGTTGCCGGAGTGTCTAGCGATACGGGGGCGAGCATAAGAAGTTCGAGACCAAGCGATGCCAAACAGTATCTTCAAGAAAAAAAACGACCCGAGCCTTTTCAAGATTATTGTTATTCTCATCGCGATTTCGGCGGCGGCGTATGGAGTATTCCGAGCTAGCCGATGGTTTACCGAAGACTTCGTGGCCGGTACCGTAGAAGCGGAAGCCTCAGTAAATTTGGATGAAGCGCGCGAACTACTCGATCGAGGCGAGACGGCGGAAGCCAAACAACTCTTGACGCCGATCGTCAATCGTGCAAACGATCCCGATGTTGCGGTTCCCGCGCTGATCTTGATGGCTAAAGCCAGTTCGCTCGAGGGTGATTCATCCGAGGCACTGGAATTGCTCGGACGCGCTGCGACCGAGTATCCGGCTAGCGCCCAACGGGTCGTGGCGATGCTGGACTACGCTCTCGCGCTGGAAGACGCCGAACGGTTTGAAGAAGCCCATGCGACCTACGAGCAGATTCGGGACAACGCTCCGCCCGCTTTTCGCGCGGCCGCGTATGCAGGACTGGGCCGCCAAGCGAAGCGAGATGGAAACGAGCAAGAGGCGTTGACACTGTTCCGCGCCGCGCTCGCGGACGCAGAGTGGAATAGCGTGACGTATACCGAAGCGCTCGAAGCACTTGGCCCGGTAAACGTGCGACAGCTGTTCGCGACCGAGAAATTGCCAGGGTCGAAATATTACGAAGTGAAGTCGGGCGACAGCCTCACGGCGATCGGCGTCGCGTTGAATACAACGCAGGGATTGCTCATGCGCGCAAACGGTATGGACTCGCCAAATCGGTTGCGTGTGGGTCAGCGCCTCAAATACACGCCGAAAGACTTTCATATTGTAATCGATATCGAAGCACGGCGGCTTTACTTATGTGACCAGGATGGTCCATTCAGGCTTTACCAAACGGGCTTGGGGAAACCGGGGCACGAAACCGTTCCGGGTGAATATAAGATTGGTAGCAAACAAAAAGACCCCGTTTGGTATCCGCCGGACGGCGGCAAAATAGAAGCGGGTGATCCGCGTAATCAACTCGGCACCCGATGGATGCCACTGGTCCCGATGCGTGAGGACTTACCTTCCGACCTCGGCATTCACGGGGCGGTTGATCCATCAACGATTAGCACTTATTCATCGAACGGGTGTGCTCGATTGGCGATGGAGGAAGTCGAGGAATTGTACGATTTGGTCGTCCGATCGACGCTCGTTCGTATCGTCGAATCTGCGACAAGCGAAGATGTGATGTAATCGCCGCGACGCGGTGAAAAGGAGCATTCATTTGAAACGAGGTGTACGAGTTCAAGCGGCCGTGTTGGTCGCCTTTGCCACACTGGGTAGCCTCGGCTGCCACAGTTTCGTTCGTATGAAACCGGATTACGCTGAATTGCCCGCAGACGCGCTGCGTGAAATCGCGAGTTCCATCGAGCAAGCAGTTGCTGATGGCGTTCGATCTCCTTCACTGCCAAGCCTGGACGGTATCGTCCTAAGTGGCGACGCCGTGACCCAATCGATTCGTACACGCGCGGCACGATCCGAGCTGATCGTTGGATTTCGCGAGACGGGTCACGCCGCAGAAATGCGAAACGGCACCATCAAAATCATGAATAGCCGTGAGTATAAGAAAGAGTCGCGCCGAGGCGATCGTTCGCGGAACGCCTTGTTGATCATGAGTGAAAACAACGATCGTTGGACGTTATACGAGGGTTTGGTTGAGGACAACAATTTTCCGCCGCGATCACTGAGCGCCATCCAGCGGATATTCTTTGAGGCGCGGGTTGAAACGCTAGGTCCGGGCCAGCATTTCGAAGATGCAAACTCCGATCTCGTAGCCCAGTAATTACAACGCGCGAATTGCGTCAAGTACTTCCTTCGCGTGTCCTTTCGGACTCACCTTCGGCCAGACGTGCGCGAGTTTCCCATTGGCAACAATGAGAAACGTCGCGCGCTGGATGCCCATAAATTTCTTGCCGTACATGTTCTTCTCGACCCAGACCCCATACTTCTTGGAAATCGCGTGCGTTTCGTCTGCCAGCAACGCATACGTAAGGCCAAGCTTGTCCACAAATTTGCAGTGGGAATCGACACTATCTGCGCTAATGCCCAGCACTTGCGCCCCGGCCTTCTCCAACGCCTTGATTTGTTTTTGGAATTCCTTCGCTTCGATTGTGCATCCGGGCGTGCTGTCCTTGGGATAGAAGAACAGGACGACGATCTCCCCCTTTAGCGCCGACAGCCACACCTTTTGGCCAGAGGAAGCCGGTAACGAGAAGGCCGGTGCGCGGTCGCCAGGTTGAAGGTGTGTCAATTTGGGCATTTGCGTAATTTCTCCCCTGTTTTGTGGTCGATTGGACAGTACCGTAGGAAAAAGACGTAAATCCAGGCGTTATATTCTGGCCTTCGACTTGCGTTCGGAGCAAGACTTACCTTATTATTAGTTCAGGCAAATGTTATCGCCAAGGATTGGCGATGCGCCGACCCACCATTGGGGGATGGTCTGCGCGCCGCGTGCCAACGGGACAATCGCGGCCATGGACTGCCGCGGGGGGAACAACATGACCAGCTCGATTGATCGAGAAGCGCTCCGCCGCATCGAAAACCTTCCAACGTTACCGGCGGTACTCACCCAGGTATTGCGAACCGTCTCGGACCCGGACTCCTCAGCACTGGATCTAGGGCAGCAGATTCTCGCGGACCAAAGCATGGCCAGTACGATACTGCGCCTGGTGAATTCGGCGTACTATGGATTTCAACGACGCATCAGCAATATTCATGAAGCCATTGCGCTTCTGGGTTTTTCGACCGTGACGGATATGGTGTTAGCGGTATCGGTCTTTCGTCAATTCAGTGGTCGACGTAGCGGTTTCGATCGGGGACAATTGTGGCAGCATGCAATGGCGGTGGGTATGGCCGCGGATCGGTTGGGCAAGTCGATGGGCGCGAAAGGCAATGATAGCCTTTACAGCGCCGGTCTGCTTCATGACATTGGCAAGGTCGCGTTGGATTGGCTTGAACCAGATGCCTATGCAGACATGGCGCAACGTGCAGTCGATGAAGGACACTCTTCGATCGAATCGGAGCGCGCTCAGTTCATCACCGACCACTGCGAAGTAGGCAGTGTACTCGCGGCGCGCTGGAATTTGCCGCCAACCGTTGTCGAAGCCATACGTTTGCATCATTCGCCGGAAGAAAGTATCGAATTCCCCAAGGCGGCATGGATCGTATCGTGGGCGGACGCGCTTGCCTATGAAGCGGGCCTTGGCGCCCCTGGCAATGGTTCGCAGCCCGCAATCGTGGTCACCGGCACCGACCTTCCCGCGCCCAATGACAAATTGCAGGAAGAAGTTATTGAAGAATTGCGCACCGCTTCTGAATTGATTGACACATTACTCGGCGCATTGCAAGCGGCGTAGCTTATTTCGGTGTCAATACACCCGCTTTTGTTAACGCTGCATGCAGAGCGTCCAGGGAATCCAGGCGTTCGTTTGAGTCGGCAGCGTACGCATCGATCCAGCCCATCACGGATGCGATAACATGGGAACGCCAACGATTTGCGGGTCGCGCGACCTCGTCGCGTAAGAATTGAACGTCGCGCAAGAGCGCCCGGCGAGCTTCACCGTCTAGGGGCGCGAGCTCCGATTCCTCGACCAACCGTTCTACAATATAAGGGATGGAGACAACGGTGAGTTCGGCCGCGCTCATTTCGGAAGGGAACCGCAGTTCGAATTCGAACTCGTTTTCAACCAGATCAATGCCGTCCGCAGTGATTCTAGCGCTCGCGAAAAGGGGAGGCTGATAGCCCATTTTGAGTTCGACCAGACCGCGATCGTTGAGATAGTGCATGTTAGCGACAAGCGATTCGCGATCAACTGCTTCGTGATGGAAGAAGTCATCGGGGCTCAAAACATTGAGCGGGTCTTCAAAATAAGCTTGGTACAACGTGGTGAGCAGCACGCGTCGCACGCTCTTGGCGGGGCGAATAGGCATACGCCGGAGTATAACATGGGGATTTAGCGGTGAAACGGGAATTCATTGATTCTATTTTTTGAGCTCTGGTAGGCTCTTTCGGTTGTACGCGTTGCATTCGCTGCGCATCTAAAGCATTCAGGAGGACTCATGGCGGACTACATAGCCATATTTGATACGACGTTGCGCGACGGCGAGCAATCGCCCGGCGCGAGCATGAACGCGGAAGAAAAAATTCGGATGGCGCTCCAATTGGAGCGTCTGGGTGTGGATTGCATCGAAGCGGGTTTTCCCATCGCATCCGACCAGGAGTTCGAAGGCGTTCAAAAAGTCGCTGCGGCGGTGAAGAAGCCTAGCGTCGTAGGGCTGGCCCGAGCGGTCCCCCCGGATATCGAACGCGCGGCGGCGGCTATAGAAAAGGCGCAGAAACCGACGCTACACACCTTTATCGCAACATCGGATATTCATCTAGAGTACAAACTAAAAGCAACGCGTGAGCAAGTGCTGGATCAGACAGGCGAGGCCGTACGTTTAGCGAAGAAGCTCATTGGCCGGGTGGAATTTTCGGCGGAAGACGCTACCCGCACGGACTGGGAATACTTAGTCCAGATTACGACGGCGGCGATCGAGGCGGGCGCCGACGTGATCAATTTACCCGATACCGTCGGGTTCACCACGCCGGGTGAAATAGAAGACATGTTCAAATACGTCCGTGAACACGCGAAAGGTGCGGACGGCGTCATTTTTTCTTGCCACAATCACAACGACTTGGGACTTGCCGTCGCAAACGCCATGGCTGCTGTGCGCGGCGGTGCACGACAAATCGAATGTTGCGTCAATGGAATTGGTGAGCGTGCGGGCAACACGTCGCTGGAAGAAGCGGTCATGGCGATGAAAGTCCGGCAGAACATTTATCCCTACGAGACCGGAATCGTCGCAGAGGAAATCCTAAAGACGAGTGCGCTACTCGGCAACATCACCGGATTGGCGATTCCGTACAACAAACCTGTCGTTGGACGTAACGCGTTCGCGCATGAATCGGGCATCCATCAACACGGGGTAATTCAGAGCCGATTGACGTACGAGATCATGACGCCGGAATCGATTGGCCGCAGCAGCAACGAGTTGGTGTTGGGCAAGCACTCGGGTAAACACGGTCTGTCCGCCCGTTGTGCTGACCTTGGGTATGACCTCAGCGACGGTGAAATCAAGCAACTGTACGAAAAGTTCATTGAACTTGCGGACAAGAAGAAGGAAGTCTTTGAAGATGATCTTCGTGTATTGATCGCTTCGATACGTGATGAAAGCTTTGAGACGTATCATGTCGTGCAAGTGCGCACTTCGGGTGATGACCCAGCGATGGCGTTGGTAAAACTGCGTCGCGGCGAAAACCAAGACGAAATGTTTGAGACCTCCACAGGAGATGGTCCCGTAGACGCTGCATGCAAGGCCGTCGAACGCATCACGGGCGCAAAAGGGCGACTACTTGAGTTCACCGTACGCGCCGCCACGCCGGGTAAAGATGCGTTGGGACAGGCAAACGTAACGGTCGAGTTCAAAGACAAAGCCTATTACGGCCAAGGCGCGAGCACAGACATCATCGAGGCTGCGGTTCATGCGTACGTCAATGCCGTGAACAAGTTCCTCGCGATCGAAGGCGAGCAGAACGTTTAGGCGTACTGGGACGCGACACCGATGACAACCTCGGCTCTGGATACATTCGCCACAATTGCGGCGCTCTCGATTGCGCTCGCCGGCTTTACCGGTATCGTGGTTGGACTCGGCAATGTCCGGATCAAGCGAGGTGCGCGCAGTTATCTTTCCTTCGCACGGTTACTGGAAAGTAGCCTCTCGGTCACATTTTTTGCTTTGGGAGCCATGGTCCTGGTGGAGTTCGATCTGTCAGATCGTCGGCTTTTTCAACTAGTTTCCGGAGCTGCCGGCGTTTGGGGACTCGGAAGCCTAGCCTATTTCGGGCCTAAAATCTTGCCGCATGCGATGAAGAGTGTAGAAGGCGTAGGGGTCACCCGAATCGCGTCATCCCTGAGCATCCTAGCCACCATCCTCTTGCTGCTTCATGCAATTGGCGTTGTCGCGCCCGAAAGTGCAGGGCCGTTGCTGGTTGGGCTCGTGATGCAGTTGGCGGTCGGATGCTTAATGTTTATGCGGGCCGTTATGAGCGGCGCGGTCGCCGACTCCTAACGTTCGTCTCGTAGATTCAGATTTCTGGTGCGGCGACTTCCCGTCCATTCTCTTTATCGGAAGTCTCCTCCAACGCGGTCCTAAATGCGCCAATCTTCCCCGCCACGGCCTCGCGCACTAACGTGACATCACTGCTGTGAACGACAAAGTTTGCGCCGTGGCGGGTCCATGAAATGTGCTGGTCAACATCCCCCGACCAGTGAATCCCCGCGCTAACATGCCGTTCGCGCGCTTTTAATATGATGGTGGACACGGCGTCGAGAAACGTTTTCGAACCGTACTGTTCAGGAACGCCCAAATTGATCGAGAGATCGTGGGGACCGATGAGAAGGGCATCAAGCCCCGGCACGTCGAGGATATCGTCGATGGCGTTGATAGCGGCCTGACTTTCAATGTTCACGATGGTTAGCGAACTCGCATTGCGTTTGCCAAGATACTTGGTCGTTTCTGCGGAGAGGTTCGCGATATCGCGCAATGCGGACCCCAGTGCAGCGCCTTTCAGTGGGCGCAGTTTTGAGGCTCCGCGTAATGCCTCGACCTCTTCCACCGTTTCGACATATGGAAAAATGAGGCCGGAAGCGCCTGCGTCGAATGCCATGCACCCCCAATACGGATCCGGTTTCGGCACGCGAACGATTGGCGCGACATTTAGCGCAGTGAATGCGTGGCACATCCATGAGAGTTCCGGTCTGCCCAGGGCCATGTGCTCCGTATCGATGAATACGAAATCAACGCCTGTCGACGCGATGACTTCCGCCCAACCGGGTTGGCATACGGTGACACACGTCCCGAACACGCGGCGGCCGTCGCGCATCGCCTGTCGTAATTCGCGGCCGTTCATGCAGCATCCTCCTCGTAGCGACCAACATTCTTGGTTGGCTGCCGCCATATGTACACAGATACGCCGACGGCAATTGCCATGAGTATCACTTGAACCGGAAGCAACGGCACAAAGAAGATCGCGGTAACCGCCATCGTGCAAAGCATCACCGCGATGATCCAGATTTTCGTCATGAGCGGAATGCCCCGATTTTCACGCCAATCTCGAAGGTACTGTCCAAAAACGCGGTTGGTCAGCAGCCAGACGTAGAACCGTTCGGAGCTATGCGCGTAGCAGGCCGCCGCTAAGAGCAAAAAGGGCGTTGTCGGCAACAGCGGTAAGACGACGCCCATGATCCCCAAGCCGACGAAGAGGCTGCCGGCACATACCAGGAATCCTTTAACAAGTCGCGATCGGCTCTCGTGGACTTGGCCACGAACGTCGTCCGTCTCCTCTTGAGTATCGTGCATCCTCGAAACGTCCCCTTCTACGTTCTAGATTGTACATCACGCTGAGTGGATCGAGCACGAGACTAGTAATCCACGGCGCAGAACGGCATGCTGTACCGACGAAGGAGTCAACCTGCATGGCATTTGAGACGGCGGCATTGATACGAAATATGCGGGCGATGCGCATCTACGCGCATCAATTGTTGGAAGGGCTCACGACTGAACAGTTGATGGCTGTGCCCTCGGGCGCTGCGAATAGCATCCTCTGGAATGTCGGGCATGTGTGTACGGATCAAATCAACATGCTCTATGCTCCGGCCGGTTTACCCTCGCCGCTGCCCGATGAATTCCACGAGTGGTTCGACCCCGGCACATCCCCAACGAACTGGACGGGAGAACCGCCGCTGCAGGCGGTATTGACCGCATCGCGGGAACTAAACACCACGGTCGTACGGGATTACGACGGCCGCAAGTTCCGCGACTTTACGCCGTTCAGCCTCACCGAAGGCTATTCCGTCGACTCGATCGAAGAAGCCATCGCCTACCACACGATCCACGAGGGCATGCACATCGGCGTGATTCTGACGTTGAAACGATTTGTAACCACGTAGCGATGAGATTGCCGCGTTGGCTATCGCCCACCGTGTCGCAATGACGGGACTTGAGACCAGGTCTCATGTGGTCCGCAATTTGGCTGTCATTTCTGCCAGCGTTGCGCCCAATCGCTCGATCGCTTTTTGCCGTTTTTCGTCGACAAGTGTCCCATCTTTTCCAAACGCTTCGTACGCTGCGGGCACGGCGACCTGATCCGGTAGAACGATACAGCCCAAGTTCCCGAAGATTGAGCGCACGTGAACGAGTCCGCGCAATCCACCCAACGCGCCTGGAGACGCGCTCATTAATGTGATGACTTTGCGATGGAACGCTGCAATACCACCGGGCGCATCCCCTTCATCGGGCCGAGAGACCCAATCGATAGCGTTCTTCAGTACAGCCGTAATGGAACTGTTGTATTCGGGGCAAGCGATGAGGAATCCGTCGTGCTCGGTCATGAGGGCCTTGAGCGATCGCGCGAACTCAGGTTTGCCGTTCGCCGCTTCGTCGTCTTGGTCGAAGATCGGCATGGGAAAATCACGCAAGTCGATGACGGTGACTTTCGCGCCTGCTGCACGCGCGCCTTCTGCGGCAATCGCAACGAGTTTCTTGTTAAACGATTCAGCGCGGGTACTGCCCGCGAAAGCGAGTATCTTGGCCATGGTTGGACTCCTTTTTTCGTTAGATTAGAGCAAACAATTGGGAATCATGTTTGGATTCCCACGCTTTGGCGTGATGTTCGAACGTCACACCGTCGAATAAAGATCATGATCGCCGCGAGCGTAAACGGAAAGGTCGATCCAGCGATGAGGGCCGTTCGCAGAGTCGCGTATTCGGCGATCACGCCTTCCGCCCAGGGGGCGACTACACATCCCGCGTTCCCGGCTGCGGCCATGGCTGCGAATAGCGTCGCACCGCCGTGGGGCATTCGATCAGCGGCAATCCCGAGATTGGTCGGCCACAATACGCTGCACCCAAGGCCAACCAATGCGCAGGCGGATAGCGCGACGATATCGATCGGCGACGCCGCGCCAGTAACAAACATCAAGCCGCAAAACGCGGCCGCGATGATAACGAGCCGGTGCGTGCCGATGCGTTCGACGAAGCGCTCGCCGCCGAGTCGGCCTACTCCCATGCCGACGGCGTAGAATCCCAATGCGGCTCCGGCGGTCGCTTTCGTGTAACCGAGTTCGCGCTCGGCGAATGCGGGCAACCACTGCGCCATCCCCTCTTCCGTCGCACCTACGAGTGCGATGGCAATGAGTCCAGCGTAGAATCGAGGCGATCGCAAGAGTTCGCGCAACCGTTGACGTTGTTGATCAGGATGGACGAGAGGCGGCGAAGGCGTGATTGCAAAACCAATCGCGAGCGCGGCAGGCAATATGGTGAGCGACAGGCAAACTGGCTGCCAGCCCAGTCCGAACCGCAGCCCCACCGACGAGATCGCAATAGTACTGATGGCCCCGAAGCAATAGAACGCGTGCAGGCGGTTTAGTGCTTTCGCGCGGTCGTTCACACGGACCGCTGCAATGATTGGGCTAAGAATCATGTCCAATATGCCGGCTGCGAACCCCATCAGTCCGCTCGCGACGAGCAGGGACCAATAATCCTGGGCGGCAGCAAGCACGACCAGCCCGGCGCAACATAGAACGGATCCGCCGACCGTGAATAACTTGGCGCCCAGCCGATCCGCTAACGGGCCACTAACAAAGATTCCTACCATTGCTCCCGCGAACAACGTGGCGGAAATCTGCCCTAGTTCACTCTCGTCGAGACCGCCGAAGGTTTCACTGAACGTGGTGAGATAGACCGGGATGAGGGCGGCGCCATAGGCCACACAGATCATGCCGCCGTTGCACAGCCATAGAATACGATTATTCATCATCGTTGGGATGCGATGGGGGAAAGAACGTCAACGACGCGCCCCGTTTATTCGGTAGTTTCAATATTTAGTTCGAGGGGGTCCATGCCGTTGTGAATTTCTACGGTATCCGGCACTTCCCAAAGGTTTGCGTCCGGGATGGAGTAGGTGCCGAGTTGTGGCTCGGACCAATCGTCAGCGAACCGGTGAATTTGGACGCGATAGACGCCCTCGCTCACGACATTTGACGAGGACGTCTCGAACTTACCGCCTTTGCCGCGATCCACGGCTGCCATTGCAGTCCGTTGATGCTTGTCCTCGGGCAAAAATGTGACGGCGCCCCAATACAACGGTTCGCCGTCAATGAGCACTCGCCCGGCTACAGACACTGATTCGGCATCCGTGAGCCATCCGCCACGGCCTAGCCAATCCACAAGGAGCGCGGGCCATTGGCCCATGTTCGGGTCTTGCGGCGCAAGGCCGAGACCGTGAGCGCCTCTTTGAAAGATGTGCATCTCGGCGGCCACATCGTGTTCGAGTAACGCGCTGTAGAACACCAAACTGTGTTTAGGATTTACGACCGTGTCTTCATGTGTATGCACTAGAAACGAGGGCGGCGTGTTCTGGGTGACGAGCGCATCGGTCGACGCGAAATCTCCCATCTTGAATTTGATGAGATCGCGCGAGGTCACCGCGTAAACCGGTACCGCAAAATCCGGACGCGCACTTTCTCGATCGATAGGATCCGTGGCATCCGCGTCGCCGTCGAAATGTGCTGTTGCGACGGCGGTCGTGAGGTGACCACCCGCGGAAAAACCCAATACGCCAATACGCGTTGGGTCGATTTTGTATCGCTTGGCGTAATGCCGCACATGACGAATCGCGCGCTGCGCATCGATGAGCGAAATCGACGGCTCATAGTCTGGCAAAAGCCGATACCGCACTACAAAGGCAGTGATGCCGTTCCTATTGAGGAAACGCGCGACTTGAAGGCCTTCGTGGTCTGCTGCCAGCCCGCGGTATCCGCCGCCCGGATTGACGACGATAGCCGCACCCGTCGCCGTATCCTCCGGCGCTGGATGAATGGTGATGCGCGGCTTATCCGTTTCCGCTTCGCCAACGGCATCGGGCGCACCATCGGGCCAGAGATACTCGGCGTCATAATCGCCATTCGCCCACGCAGGCTGAGCGAGAAGAATTGCAGGTAGAACGCATAGCAGGATCGATCTCAACACGCGACTCTCCCAATGATTGGTATCAGAGCACCGAAAAGCGATTGTCCACCATGTTAATGCAATGCATATCGCCAAACAATGGACTCGATCAAGCCTATTGGGATCGCGTTCACTAAACCCTGTGTCGTTGGGACGCATCAGAGTTTTGGGGCGTTAGTGAACGGAGGAGTCGAATCGGTGAAACACTTTTTGCCATTTACAATGGTTGCGTCTGCAGTGCTCTTTAGCGCAGTTTCGTGGTCTGATACATACGTATTGAGCAACGTCAACGTCACTCCGATGACCGGTGATGAAGTACTCGTTGGTCGGGATGTCCTGATTCGCGATGGACGATTCGCGGCGATTGAGCCACACGGCGAACTGAAAAAGACGCGGCGCGCTGAAGTCATTGCGTGCGATGGTCAATACCTCATTCCCGGGTTGATGGACATGCACGTTCATCTCAATGGTCGGATGGATGTGCAACCGGACATGCTGTATTTGTACGCGTCGAACGGCGTTACGACCGTAATGACGATGTCCGGAAATAGACAAATCTTGGATCTCGCGGAAATGACGGAGAGCGGTGAGTTGTTGGGGCCGCGCATATTCACTACGGCACCGATCATGGGCAACCTCTCCCCCCATCCTGCTACAGCGGAAAAGGCGCGGGAAACGGTCGAGCGTTTTGCCGATGCAGGCTATCGATACCTAAAGGTCTACAACCAGATCCCCGAAGCGGGCTATTGGGGGATTATCGAGGCAGCGAAAAAGCACGACATGACCGTCGTCGGTCATGCCGTGCGGTCTGTTGGGATCGAAGGCGCACTCAAAGCCGGACAACATATCGTTCACATGGAAGAGTTCATCTACGGCTATTTCGAACGCGACTTGGATGAGTCTAAGATCCAACCGCTGGCGCGCCGCGTGAAGGACGCGGGA
>JAJDAB010000679.1 GCA_029262095.1 Candidatus Hydrogenedentota bacterium | reverse complement strand
CGATGCGGTAACGCCCGAAAACTTAGCCCAATATCTGCGCGGGCAAATCGCGGACGCACTGGAAACAGATGCCGCGACATTGTCCGTGGACAAACACGTAATGGAACTTGGCCTGGATTCGATCATGGTCATCCAATTGATCGGCGATCTTCAGCGCGCATATGGGATACGATTGCATCCACGCGAAGTATTTGAGCATCCGTCCATTGGTGAGTTGGCCGAATATCTTTGCGGGCAGTTGGCCCCTTCCAAGACCACGGGTGTTGTCGACATCGACTCTGTAGTATTTTATCCAAAGTCGCACGCCGGTGCAGCGGCTTCCATCATCACACCGTCGAAGAAAAATGCCCCTGCTGCGTTCATCCTGTCGACACCCCGGGCCGGTTCCACTTTATTACGGGTGATGCTCGCTGGACATCCCCAATTGTTTTGTCCGCCCGAATTGCATTTGTTGCCGTTCGAGACGATGGCCGATCGGGATACGGCGCTCGCTGGAAGTTTCCTGGGGGACGGTCTCGAGCGCGCGTATATGGAACTCAAGGGCGTCGACGCTAAGACCGCGCGCGCGATGTGCGAAGAACAGGCGAACGATGGTTGGTCATCGGCCGATACTTACAGCTTCATTCAGGATAAAATTCAAGACCGTATGTTGGTCGATAAATCGCCGTCGTATGCGGCCGACGTGGACAATGTCCATCGCGCGGAAGCGTGGTTTGATTCGCCGAAGTACATCCTCCTCGCCCGTCACCCTCATGCGGTCATCGAATCTATGGTGCGTCATCGGTTTCACCAGATGCTCGGCGCAGGCGACAGCGGTCCGCACGCGTTCGCGGAACGGGTTTGGACTGTGTTGAATCAGAACATGTACACGATTGCCGATGAACTCGGGCCCGAACGATGTCATTGGGTGCGATACGAAGATTTGGTCGAAAACCCGGATTCGGTGACTGAAGACCTTTGTCGATTCCTTGGGATGCCACACGATATGCGTGTCGTGGCGCCATATGACGGCCAACGTATGACGGATGGTGTTCACGCCGAGAGCGTCCCGCTCGGTGATCCTGATTTTCATACCCACTCTGGTGTTGACCGTTCACTCGCTCGCCGGTGGGAAGTGAATAGTCCGCAGTACACGCTCGGCGAGGAAGCCCTTGCGATCGCCGCACGGCTTGGATACGAATTATTGGGCGATGAAAAGCCGCGCGCCATTTCGGCCGCTGCCGAATTCGAGGAGGGGCGCCTATGAGCGCCCAGCAAGTCCTGCTGGACGTACTCAACTTCGGCGTGCAAATCGCGGTCGACGGCACCGATTTGTCCGTCCGTGCGGTTAAAGGCGCACTCTCGCCGGATCACGGCGATCGGGTGAGAGCGACGAAAAAGGAACTAATCGAATTCATTGGACCGGATCGACGTTTGGCACGTATGTCATTTGCCCAACGGCGTATGTGGTTTATCGACCAGCTTACTCCGGGTAGCGCGCTGTACACTGCGGCTGCGGCTACGTACCGGCTCCGCGGTGCTATTGACGTTGCCACGCTCGAAGCCGCGATCAATTCCGTCGTTCGCCGGCACGAGTCCTTGCGCACGGCGTTCCCGTTTGTGAACGGCGAACCGGTCCAATCGATTCAGGAATGTAGACCGGTCGAGTTACCGTTGATCGATTTGAGCGATCGGGCAACGGAAGGTCGGGAGCAGGAGGCGGTTGAAGCGGCTTCCAATTTAGTTCGTCAGCCATTCGATCTTGCTAAAGGCCCCTTGTTTCGACCGGCACTCGTTCGCGTTCATGCCGAAGATCACATCCTCGTGTTGCCGATGCATCACATCATTAACGACGGATGGTCGGTCGGTGTGCTTTATCGCGAGCTTCAGGAGTTCTACGACGCATATATATCAAGCCGAACGCCAGACTTGCCGGAGTTGCAAGCGCAGTACGCCGATGTTTCCGAATTGCAGTATCGCCTTGTAGAGAGCAACGAAGGCACCGAACAACTGTCGTACTGGAAGAAACAGCTTGGCGGTACGATTCCCGCGCTGAATCTTGTCGGTGACCAGAATCGAGCCGTGGCGCCCCAGTTTGAAGGCGATCGCGCTCGCATCCTGTTGCAACCCGAATTGGCCGAATCGATCCGACAGCTTGGCAGGAGCGAGGGCGCATCCCTGTACATGGTGGGTCTTGCGGCGTACTTCGTTCTTCTCCATCGCTACACGCGCAACGACGATATTGTGGTTGGTTCGCCGATTGCCGGCCGCACGATTGAACATTCGGAAGACTTATTGGGTCTCTTCGTAAATACCGTCGCGCTTCGCACTACGGTCCGGCCGGATGACGCGATTCGAGACGTCATTCGTGCCGTTCGCGATACGGCGCTTGGCGCGTTTGCTAATCAGGACGTCCCATTCGACCACATCGTAGCCGAAGTACAGCCCGATCGTGATCTTACCCACTCGCCATTGTTTCGCGTGATGTTTGTCCTCCAGAACGCGCCCATTCCGTCCGCGGAAATGGGGGATGCAACGTTGGAGCCGCTGGAGCTTGATACGGGCACGGCGAAGTTCGACCTTAGCTTGGAGCTGATTGAATGCGATGCGGGCATTCGCGCAACGCTTGAGTACAACACCGCACTATTCGACGAGGCGCAGGCGAAGTGTATGCTCAGGCACTACGAGACGCTCTTGCACGCGCTCATCAAGAATCCGGACCAGCCCGTCGCCGAAGTCAATCTCGTTCCGAGGGCTGAGCGCGAACGTTTGTTGGTTGAATTTAATGACACCTCGGTGGTGTACGCGGACTCGCGTCCCGTTCATCAACGGTTTTCCGAATGGGCGAACCGGCGGCCTAACGCGCCAGCGGTAATGTGGGACCAAGGATCGCTTACATACCAAGAGCTTGATTGCGCATCTAATGCACTGGTCCATCAGCTACGTGCTGCCGGTGTCGGGCGAGATGATATTGTCGCGGTGTGTGCGCCACGATCGCCCGAAATGATTGTTGGGCAGCTTGCGGTGTTGAAAGCCGGGGCCGCGTTTCTTTCACTGGATCCCGAACATCCCTATGAACGGCTCAAGCATATGGTGCTTGATGCGAACGCGCGCATGCTTCTATTGACACGTCAGCATGCCGCCCAATTTCCGAATATAGACACAATCACAATCGATGTTAGCGGCGGCGCGGATGCTATCGGCGTTCAAAATGATCCCAACGATTTGGCGTATGTGATTTACACGTCGGGGTCAACCGGCAATCCGAAAGGCGTGGCGATTGAACATGGCGGGCTGAGCAATCTCGCCGCATGGCATCAGAGTGCGTTCGATGTGACTGAATTAGATCGCGGTTCTCAACTCGCCAGCCCCGCCTTTGATGCGTCTGTGTGGGAGATTTGGCCCTATTTGAGCGCAGGTGCCGCAGTGACCATTTGCCCGGACTCGGTGCGAACCGAGGCTGCGGCGTTTCGCGACTGGCTGCTCGCGGAACGGGTAACGGTCGGGTTTGCGCCCACAGACTTAATCGAGTCAATGTTCGAACTGGAGTGGCCTACCGAGATCGCGTTGCACCACCTGCTCACGGGCGGCGCCTGGTTGGCCGCACGTCCTCCAGCCGATTTGCCATTCGTCGTCATTAACAATTACGGCCCGACGGAGAACAGTGTCGTAACAACGTCCGGCGTCGTTGCGCCTGAGGGTGAGTCGTTTCGTGTGCCGACCATTGGCTGTCCCATTTCGAATCACCACGTTTATGTGCTCGATGAAGCGCTTTGCATTGTACCGCTCGGCGTACCGGGCGAAATTTATATTGGCGGTGCCGGTCTTGCGCGTGAATACTTGAACGACACCGAACGCACGGCTCAGCATTTTGTTGTGGGGCCTGCGGATTCATCCATTCCTCATCGACTGTACAAAACAGGCGATCGTGGGCGATTTCTTGCGGACGGTCGTATACAGTTTTTGGGGCGTTGCGATCACCAAGTCAATATGCGCGGTTATCGAATCGAACTTGGTGAAATTGAACATGCCGCTCAATCGTGTCAACGCGTTGCGGAAGCTATCGCAATGCCGATTACGGAAGGCCAGGAGTCTGGTGCACAGGGGCGTGAATTTGGTTTGCGCCTGTTTGTGAGTCCAAGTGCCGATGACGCACCGATGAGCGATGACGACGTTGCGCAATCGCATATGGAGCAATGGCAGACGCTGTATGACGATACTTACGCGGATTCGCCGCTCAACATTGATCCCGGCTTGAACATCATCGGCTGGAACAGCAGTTATACCGGCGCACCGATTCCGACGGAGGAAATGCGCGAGTGGCGCGACAATACGGTCGATCGATTACGGGCGCTCAAGCCGAGACGGGTTCTTGAAATAGGGTGTGGTACCGGCATGATTTTGGCCGAGATCGCGCCGAATTGTGAATCGTATGTAGCACTCGATTTTTCCGCTGAAGCGCTTGACTACGTGCGTGTGAATCTTGTTGAGCGACGTGGGCTGGATCACGTCGAGTTGGTTCAGGCTGCGGCGCATGAGCTTGGGCAACTTGAGGGCCGATCTTTCGATCTTGTCGTTCTGAATTCAGTCGTCCAATATTTTCCAAGCGCCGAGTATTTGAGCGAGGTCATGGAGAATGTCGTTCGTTTCGTATCGCCCGGCGGTGCTGTGTTCATTGGAGACGTTCGAAACCACGCACTGCTCAATCATTTTCACACGACCGTACAATTATCGACTGCTCCCCCGGAATCGTCTGTGGCTTCGATCTTAAATCGGGTTAACCGCCGCGCAGCAGCCGAGGAGGAATTGTTGATCGACCCTCAATTCTTCCATCGGATTGCGGAACGTGCGTCGAGCGTCAGTGGCGTACACACGCTACTAAAGCGTGGACGGGCCGACAATGAGCTTCTGCAGTTCCGGTACGACGCGCTTCTTTGGGTTGGCGGTGATGCCGCCCAAGCTATGCCTTTGACCATCAATTGGCAGGACGATGGCTCGCTGATCGGCGAGATTCGCGAAGTGTTGGCGACTGGGGAACCTGACGCGATCTGCGTCGCGGGGATTCAGAATGGGCGATTGGCCGACTCCGGTTACGTCTGGAAAACCTTGACGGCGGGTTGCGCGGACGACGAGACGTTGTCGTCCATTCTCGTTCAGCGGGGCGCGAATGCCAGTATTGATCCGGAATCATTCATCGATCAATTCAAGAGTGATTCGTACTCGGTTTTCTTGCACTGTTCGCGCTCGAATCCAGAACACTTTGATGCCATTTTTGTCAGGCATGGACTTGACGCTCGTTTATGGGTCGACCTTTCGAAGTCCGATTCCATACCCTCAAACGACACGAACGTACCGCTCGATGCGGGCCATTTGCGGGAGCTGGCCGCAGGCGTGCGCGATCACTTGCAGCGTCATCTTCCTGAGTACATGTTGCCCAACCGGATTGTGCCACTTGCGGCATTCCCGCGAACTGCGTCAGGAAAAGTCGATCGGCATGCGTTGCGCGTTCTGGATGACGCGACACCGACGACGGGCCGCTTCATTGCACCGCGGAACGACCTCGAAGAAGCCGTTACCGATCTCTGGCGCGGATTACTTGCCGTTGATCGCGTCGGCGTCGAGGATAACTTTTTCGAATTGGGTGGGCATTCCCTTTTGGCGACTCAACTTGTCGCGCAAATTCGAGAAGCCTATGGCGTGGAACTGCCGTTGCGTGAACTCTTCGTGCGGCCGACTCCCGCCGGGATCGCGGTGGCGATTGAAGAAGCCCTCATGCGCGAGATTGAAGACCTCACCGAAGACGAGGCGGCCCGCCTCGTGGCGTCGTAACGCGAAGCGGCATGGCCACCCCGCCGACCGAACTCTCCGCGCGTAAGACTGAATTATCCGCGGCCAAGCGCGCACTCCTAGAACGACGAATCAAATCGAAATTCTCAAGAATTGCGCAGGGGTTCCCGCGCGCAGACCGTAACGGAGATCTTCGTCTCTCGCATTCGCAAGAACGTCTCTGGTTCTTGGGTCGTCTAACCGGAGACTCTCGCGCGTATCACGTACCCGCGCTGCTGCGAATTCGCGGTCCGCTGGATCGCGCTGCATTGATGTCTAGCCTCAACGCGATCATTGCGCGCCACGAAGTCCTGCGAACCGTGTTTCTCGATCGAGATGGCGTTCCGTATCAATCAATACAAGAAGATGGGCAGGTGGAAATTGGTCTCACGGACGTCGAAGTAGGGGCAACGGCGCACGAACAGACCATGCGACTGGTCGACGCACGCGTGCGTGAGCCATTCGATACCGCCAAGGGTCCGCTGGTGCGCGCTGATTTGTTCCGGATCGCACCGGACGAACACCTATTTCTTTTGTGTCTCCATCATATTGTTACGGACGGCTGGTCTATGGATCAGCTGCGCGAAGAACTCGTCGCGGGTTATCGTGCAGCGTGCAACGGCGAGGGGTATGCGCCGATCCCGCTGAACTTACAGTACGCGGACTATGCCGCTGCGCAACACGATTCGGCTGCTATCGATCGCATCGAAGCCGGGTTGAACTATTGGTGCAATAAGCTCGCCGACGCGCCACCACTACTGACGTTGCAATCGGGCGCCACACGTCCGGCCGTGCAAACCTTGAATGGCGCACGAGGCACGTTTACATGCGGCGCCGAGACGATTCGCGGAGTCCAAGCGCTTGCCAATGAATCGGGCGCGACGTCGTTCATGGTTACTCTGGCTGCTTTTGAGGCCACTCTGTTGCGCTATACGGGCGAGTCGGACTTCGTCGTTGGCACGCCTGTGAGCGGGCGTACGCACCCTGATGTTCAACGGTTGATTGGGTGCTTCGTCAATACGGTACCCATTCGATCGGAAGTTGACCCCGCGCAAACGTTTCGCGATCTGGTCGAGCAGGTGCGGGGTATCGCATTGGAGGCATTCGATCATCAGGATGTCCCGTTCGAGAAAATAGTCGATGCCGTCAGGCCTGATCGCGAACTCAGCCACGAACCCATCTGCCAAGTGGTTTTCACGTGCCGCGAAAACCCTGTCTCCACATTCGAACTCATGCCGGGTACCGAAGCCGAGGTTGTGCGGTACGATGACGCGGTCGCGAAATTCGACTTTGTTCTTACGTTGATTCTTCGACCGAATTGTATTGAAGGGTCAATCGATTACAACTGTGATGTCTATTCCGGCTGGTTTATTGACCAGTTCGCTGCGCACTATTGCAATTTGCTAGATGGTGCCGTGGCGTTTCCGAATACCGCTATTCAGGCGCTTCCTTTGTTGAGTGCAGGGGAACGGCGCGACATCGTCGACGCCTGGAACGACTCGGTGGTTTCGCATTCCGATCCGAGTCCGGTTCATCGAGTGTTCGAAGATGTTGCCGATCAGTATTCGGACTTGATGGCGGTTAAGGCGGGTGGGTCGACGGTCACGTATCGCGAGCTAAATATGCGGGCCAATCGCGTGGCTCATGCGTTGCTCGGGCGAGGGTTGCAGCCCGATTCCTTGGTGGCGTTGTGCGCTCTTCGTGGTATCGACGCGGTTGTCGGCGCGATTGGGATCATGAAAGCGGGTGGCGGTTTTCTTCCGATCGATCCGTCCTATCCGACTGACCGTGTTGCGTTTATGATCCAAGACGCTGAACCGGCATTTATTCTTTCGGGGTCCGGATTTTCGGCTGACGTAGAACTCAATCCCGACACGCTACTAGATATTACTGAGTTCAGCGAGTCCCATGACGCGCCAAATCCGGAT
>JAJDAB010000678.1 GCA_029262095.1 Candidatus Hydrogenedentota bacterium | reverse complement strand
CTGTGGGCGTAGTCGACCCGGGGCCGGGACAATCGATGACCTTGGGGTTAACCGAGGTTTGGACGGCGTCGAGGATGTCACGCCCGGCGAGGTCAATCGCAGTAGCCTTTTTCCACGTGAGTTCGATATTCGCTTTCGTCGCCACAATTAGCGACTCAACTACGCGTACCACGTTTCCACCGGCGAGGTAATGCCCTTCGAGGTCGTCGGTCGGCAAATTAATCCCTGCCTTCACCGCGGTGATTCGACTTTGGACGATGACGCCGGGGCTGACTTTGCGCAAGCGCATCGCGACGAGGCTTGTGAACGGGACGTACGCCTTTGAGAGCATCGCTTGGAGGTATAAGTTGAAGAACGTGACCAGTAATACGGCGAAGATTAATCCCATGATGCCGATCACGACCACGGCAACTACTGCTATTGCACCACCCATGACTTATCCTTTCTCCGAGTTGGGGATGCGTTCTACGACCGCAATGCCACCACTCGATTGAACTACTCGTATCGCCGATCCCTTAGGAATCGGCCCGTCTTTGGCCACAGCGCTAACGGTGCGACCATCGATTTGTACTATACCAGGAGCACCGACCGGACTCGACGCGGTGCCGGCTGCGCCAATCATTGCATCGGCATTCGTGTCAGGACGAAGCTCTGTTGTACCCGCGCGTTGCGCCGCGATGAGTTCGTTTACTTCAGCGATCGCATCTCGCCCCGCCATATCGGCGGCGATGGCCATGCGATGATCGTAGTGGAGGCCGGCTTTGTGCGCGGCGACGGCTGCGAGCACGGTGCGTTGGACGCGGCCACCGGTTGCAGCGTGCGATTCGATGTCGTTGAAATCGATTTCCATCCCTGCGCTTACCGCCATAACGTACGCGTCAACGATCGCGTTGGAATTGAGGCGGCGGAACCAAATATTCCCAATGCGTCTGATTGATACGGGCGCGCCCGCACGGATGGATTTGAACCAGGGCCGCAGCACACCTGGGCCGAGCAAGAGGAATGCTATTGCCCCGATAATGGCATATGGAATGAGCATATACATGTCGTTAGAGATCCGCGGGCTCGACTACGATTCGGTTGCCATGCACTTCGACAATGCGGACGGAGTCACCCTCGTCGATAAAGTTGCCTGTCGTTACGGCGTCGATACGCCGATCGCCAAGGAGAATGGTTCCGGCGGGACGCAGCGCAGTGAACGCGGTCGCGACTTGGTCCATCAGCGATTCATCTGTCACGTTGGATACATAGCCATCGTCGACGTTCTGTTCGTTTGCGAGGATCATTTTCCGGCCCAGGCCGATTTTGGGGAACACGTAGAACCCGATTGCGATGCTTACGAAGACGCCGACGAGCTCGGCCATGATGATCCAAAACGCTTGTCCGGGAAATTCGTATATGGCGAGGCCCGCACTGCCCATCAGGCAAATGATACCGAGTGTGCCGCAGATTGCGCCGGGCAACAGGACCTCCGCCAGTATCAACGTGATGCCTGCGATAAACAGCAGCAGCACCCACATCATGATTCGTCGTCTCCACTGCCTTTTGTTTCCAGCAGCGAGAGCAGCTGCCCGATTTCGATTCGGATGGCTTGTACGATTTTCATTTTTTCGCCGGGGTCGGGCGGTTCACTTTCAGTAATGTCTTCGAATGTGGCGACCAGTCCGTCCTGGGCAGGATATTGCGCCTTGGCGTGATGCAGCAATTTGTTGTAGCGTTCGATGATCGGAATGCAACTGTAATACCCCGCGCCGAGCTGTTGAATTGCCAACATGTCTTCGCGTAATTGTTTGAGCATTCCTATCAGCGACGCACGCTGGTCTGTCATGTGGATTCCTTCCTGCGTTCGACGACGTACCGCGTACCCTCTTCTTCGACGATGACGACCGGTGTACCCGATTCGATGAAGTCCCCGCGGGTGACGACACGAATGGTCCGGTCGCCGAATCGCGCGCGGCCGGATGGTCGTAACGGCGACGATGAATTGCCTTCGAGGCCAACAAGCGATTCGCCGCCGCCTTCGGTTGGGACGACGAAGCCATCACTTGCGTTCAGTTCATTGGCGAGCACAAGTCGCCCGTAAAGTGGCGTGTACGGCAACAACTTCCACGTGGCGGCCGTTAGAATAGCGAGCATAAACGTTGCGAGAATCACACTCATACCCGCGTCTTGTAGGCGGTCAAATTCCCAACTGTATTGCGGAATGGTGAAGTCGTTGTACGTGAGGGATAGATAGAACCCGACAACGATGCAACCAATGCCCGTGATCCCGAAGACTCCAAAGCCTGGGATTACGAATAATTCGATAGCCAGCAACGTGAGACCGACTCCGATGAGTAACAAGTCGATCCAATCGGAAAGGCCTACGATGTAGCGCGAACCGAAAAAGATGGTCATGCACACGATTCCCACGACACCAAATATGCCGAATCCGGGTGTGCGGATTTCCATATAGAGTCCGCCCATGCCGAGCAGTAGGAGGAGTGATGTGACCATCGGGCTGGTTACCCAAGCGTATAGATCTTCAGACCAGGTCGCTTCGATGGTGTGCGTCGCAGCATCGGCATAGCCGAAGTGTGCTTTCACTTCATCGACGTTTGCAACGATGGTGTCGGCCAACCCGTAACGCACCGCATCTTTGCTCGTCAGTGTAAGCAGCTTGCCGCTGGACAATAGGACGAAACTGCCGTCCTCTTCGATCTGGTAACCGCGCGGCGGTTCTTCGACCGGCATTTCCTCGACTTCAGGTTTTGTTTGGTTGATGAGATCGCGTGCAGCTTCCTTGAGTGGCTCAAGTGGGATGACGGAGTCTTTGCTCAGTTCGTCGATGATCTCTTCGGCTGCGCTTTTTTCAGAGGCGTCGTCGGTAGCGTCGACCGAACCGGCCATTTGGCCACGGTTCGTGGATTCGACGCTATAGGTGCCGTCTCCAACGGGATATGCTTTGAGTTCGATGTCCTTGTCCACCATGCCGACCGCAAGGTAGGGGTTGTGGCCGTTGGTTTCGGCGAGGGAAAACATCTTCGATCGCATGAACGACGTTTCTTTTTCCCCGAGTGGAATCGTGCCGTCCGGACCCATCGCTACAATTTGGGCGGCACCAATGCTTGATGCGGGTGCCATGATGATTTCATCGCAGGAGAGACTGATTAACGCACCAGCGGAGATTGCGCCCATGCCGCGAACGTATGCGATGGTGGGGCAAGACGCTGACATAATCGCTTCAGAGATTTCGATGGCGGCGTCAACCAATCCGCCCGGCGTGTCGACGACGAAGATGAGGGCTTCGGCGTCCTCGGCTTCACGTACCGCGCGATCAATGAGCACGTGTACGCCATCGTCAATCATGTCCTCGACCGGACAAACTACGACGAACGATCCGGTTGAAATTGACTCATCGTCCTGGGCGATTGCGGCAGCGGCCCAGAGCGCGATAAGCAGCACTCCAGTGATTCGAAAAGCGGTTTGCATCAAATCAGTACTCCATCTACTTATGATTATATACAAAAGAATGCGCATATTTCGCCGGGAATAAACTGGTCAAAGCATGGTACACGGCTGCAATGCCACACTAGATATTGTTTCTTTGTTCGGAAGTAGTGATCGTGCCCGGGAGGGCCAAGTTCCACCTTGGCCGGAGTTTTGCCTGCTAGCCTGGCCAAGGTGGAACTTGGCCCTCCCGGGTACGTTATTTTGATTATCCCACGAGCGTCAATCCGATTTCGTTGTTCAGGTCGAATCCTTTTTCGGTGAGGCGTAACGTATCGTTGTCCTCGACGATGAGATCGCGATCAATAAGCTCTTGGATGCGTGTACCGTAGTGCGCCTCTGGCGGAGCACCGAATCGGGCGGTGTAGTCTGCCCTTGGCAACCCGGTGTCTAAGCGCAAGTATTGAATGATGGTTTCAACTCGTTGTTCATCTACAGAGAGCGGGAAGGCTTCGCGCTTTTTACCGGGCGCGCCGAGATA
>JAJDAB010000677.1 GCA_029262095.1 Candidatus Hydrogenedentota bacterium | reverse complement strand
TGCTCGTGCACTTGACTGACAACGTACCCGAGACGGCCGTCTCACTCGTATAGACCCAGTCCGTACTCCAACCCTCAGTCGCAAAACTGCCGCTCTCGAAGTCGTCGAACAACAGCGTCGTGGGTCCACCACCACTTTCCGTGGTGAAACTCCACACCGGACCTGTTGTGGTCCCGTTCGCGTTTACCGCGTCGACCCGCCAGTAATACGTAGTGCTGTTGGCCAGCGTTCCCGGGTCAAATGAAGTGGCCACCTGATTGCCTTGAAATTCACTCGGTCCAGGCGACGCGCTCGTCCCGAAGTAGACGTCGTGCGACGTTGCACCAGAGCCTCCGGTCCAACTGATATCGGCATCCACTACGACGTTCGTGGCCACGTCTAAAGGTGATGGATTAGACGCGGAACCCGGAGGCGTCCCTCCGCCGCCGCTGGTTCGCGCGGATATCCGAATCTCGTCAATGGCGATGTCATCGCCATTCGCGCTGGCGTCGCACCGGAATCGCACTGCCATGTTCGATGGGAACACGTAACTGGTTTCGAGAATCGTTTCCGACACAGAATAGAACGTGCCGTTCGCGAAACTATACGCACTCGATCCGTCGCCCCGCGCATACGCCGCGATAATGGACCAAGCCGATCCGTCGTAGTACTCAAGGAAGAAGTCTTCGTTGTTCTCCATGCTCACTCCGGTGAACCAAAACTCGACCTTGATTTCATCGTACGCGGGCGAGTCCACGTCAATACCGACGGTCGTATAGAAGGAGGACGATGTCCCCGAATTGTCCTGGTTGTTGACCGCATTGCTTCCTTGGTGGGCATATACATCGCCGGTGTAGAGCGAGCAGTCCCCACCGCCATCCGTGTAGTTTCCAAAACCGGATTCGAAATCGTCGTACGTAAGTTCAACCCAGGATCCCGCGGATGCGCCCGAGGTAAACGCCCAGATCATACCAGTTGTCGTCCCATATTGGTTGACTTCGTCGATGCGCCAATAATACGTCGTATCGTTGGCCAGCGTACCCGGATCATAGGAATTGGCGGTCTGATTCTGAACGAACAACGGTGGATTTGACGTTCCAAAATACACATCGCTGGATGCACTACCCGCGCCCGGAGCCCAGCTCAAATCTTCGTCCATACCAACATCGACCGCCGAATCGGCTGGAGAAGGATTGGTGGCCTGTCCGGGAGGAACGTTGCCGCGCAAGTGCAACGGTACGAACGGCGTGCCCGTTTCGTGCAACAGGTAAAGACTCAACGACGCAGTCGCCCGGCCTTGTTGTCCGGCGAACGTATTGAACAAACCCCAGTTGAACAAGGTCGCCGCTGCGTCCTCCCAGTTCGTGTGCGTTTCACTTTCGTAAGTCGCAATCTTCCACAGCGCATTCAGCATCGAATACGGAATGGGCCACATGTGTTCGCCTGATTGAGACGGCGGCCCAAGATTCGTCAGCTCCCACGCGAGATTATCCAACAACGCGATCGCATACGGACGGATGTCCGCTGCAAGCGCGGTGTCGCCGCGATCGCGAAACGCCACGTAGGCTTCCGTTGCCGCCCACGCATTCATGGAGTGGTACCACATGTTCGCATTATGACCGTCCCACATTCGTCCAGGCGTTTGCGCCACGGACGTCAAGCCACTAAATGGCTGATTTGTCATTCCGTCGACAAACCCATCGCTATTGGCGTCCATGAGGACACCCGGTTTTAGATTGCGGTCTAGGCGATCGATCAGCGCGGTCTTATAGTCCACATCGCCGGTGAGTGCATAGAGCTGCGCAAGCACGCAGATATTCTTTGCCGTGTAGTTGTGGTTACGGACTGCAGGCTCTGCCGCGCTCCAATCCGCCGCAAGACTTGCCGATGCGGTATACAGCGCAGCTTTCGAAGAATTGGCCTCTTGAAGTGAAGATTCCACCATGAAGGTCGAGGCCCAACCATGGTCATATGCAAGACCACCGTCATACGCACGTGGATTAAGTGAGAAATCGACGACCAAGAACTGAATCCCGGACCACGGCCCGGCATCGTAGGTCGGGCAAAAAGCTGGCACCGCTCCACACCACGTGTTAATCCCGTCGGCCACAACCCCGCCGCGGTAACACGGGCTCGAAACTTCGGCCAACTCATGCGAATAGCCATAGATACCGGGGTAGGTAGTCAAGGGCGTCGGCGCATAGGCGTCGCTATACTGCGAACCCTCCACTTGATCGGAGATCGTTTGAATCACCGAGCTCGACGCGGAGTAACCCGCTAACTTTGCGTAAAGTCCGCCGAGCGCGGCCGCCGGCCATTCCCGACCCAATTGCGCGCACACCTCCGTATAGCCGGACAAACCCGTTGCATGCACATTGTTCCAAAGGTTCTCGAGTTGCACCAGCGTCGGATGCGTCATATTCGGCGAAGCATACGACCACGAGTCAGATCTGCAGCCCACGCGATCACCTCGTGTTGCTTTCCCGACGTTAATGGCATCGATACAATCTTGAACCGTACCGCTGTACATCGCGTCTTCAATGGCGGTTCGGTCTGCTGTCGATCCATATGTATCACCGCACGGCGGCGATGGCTGCGCACACGCGCTCGTGCTTGCCGTAATGAGAATCGCCGATACGGCAAGATATCCAATGCATGTCCAAATTCGTTCCATAAAACTCTCTCCCGGATTTACTGGGTGATGGACGCAATTAGAGATCCCGCGCCCGTAGCACACAATATGCAACCACAAGGAGTGATACTTGAATAGGTTAACTTGCGTTTTACATGCACCTTCCTGCTTGAGGTATCCATTCCAAATATTGATACACCTTGGTTTCCTCCGTTCGCAGTGATGATGTATCCCGCCGACATGGGATGGTAATCAACTTCCCTTCTTCGAGGGCTAAGTCTTCATTCTCTTAGGCGCGTCCTTCTCAAACCATTACTAGACGCGGAAACAGTTGTAATACCCGAAATAGCTATTAAAAACGCGGCGCAGATCACGTAGGGCCAGGAAATTCTATCGATGGTGTAAGTCTATGTTTATCAGGCATGTAGCCCAAAGCGGGTTTAGCCGTATTCACGATTTATACCCTTCCGTCAGGAAGGAGTTTGCGCGTTTCGTGATGGAATTCATTCTCCAGCCATGGCATCTGATCACGCTGTTTCTGGCGTCCTATCACAAACGTGAGCAACAACGAATAATCGAATATTTACGGACTGTGAAACGGGTATACGGAGACGCTGGGGAAGGAGCGAATCCTGTTGAATGATGATCAACGGCGCAGACTGGCTGCGAAAGCTTCATTGGAACTCTGACACGAGAATGCTTGCAGCGCTTCGTCTGCTTCACTTTCGAACTCCTGGATTAGATCAATCGCACTTGGCGCGAATATTTTCATTGGCACAGAACGCATTGAGGCGTTGGACAAGACAACACCGTTTCGGACGGGAACTTTATCCCTCAAAGCACAGGTGGAGCTCGCTGTCGCGCAAAATTCGCCGGAATTAACAGGGAGTACTATCGCGACGCCGAGTGATTCGCGACGTAACCCCAATCTGGTTCCTCGGTCAATGGCTACGTGCGCATTTTCCACGCGTGTCCATCGAGATTCTTACGCGTGACCGTTCATGCTCCTTCGGCGCACACGTTCTGTGAACTTGATCATCACAATCTGTATCGGCAGTATGCGAGCCTTATTATCGAAAATCATTCTCGAACTGGGTCAACTGCAATTCCGCAATCGTCACCTAGACTTTTACCGCCCACTCTGCTTATATCGAATTGCCATATTCAGAGTTCATGCTCGAAAGTCGCAGTTTATGTTTTCGCACCCATCAGCTCGACTATATATTTACACAGTTCAACTGACGGCAAAATTCAAGATTCCATTATGAGCATATATACTTTTCATGAACATTATTTGCCGCGCATTTGGGGTGGTGATTCGTTGGCGAAGGTATTTGGGAAATCGATACCGAATGAACCAATTGGGGAGGCCTGGCTGATTTCCGATCATATTCAGCATTCGAGTGTAGTCAATCGTGGTCCGGACTCTGGAGCTACTCTACGGGACCTGTTGGAACGAAACACAAATTCTATTATTGGGGAGCGGGTTAAACTAACGGTGCACGGTCGCTTTCCCTTGTTGTTGAAACTCTTGGACGCGCAGGATCGGCTATCAATTCAGGTTCATCCGGACGATTTGATCGCTGCGGAATTGCACGAGAATGATGTTGGAAAAACAGAAATGTGGCATGTTTTACGAGCCGAACCTGGAGCGCAATTATACTGTGGAATGCCGGAGGAGGTGACTCCGGAAGAAGTCGAGTCGTATTTCGCGAGTGGTGGCATTTCGGAACGATTGACGACTTTGATAGCAAAGCCGGGTATGTCAATTCTCGTGCCTGCCGGAATTATACACGCGATTGGTGAGGGTTGTTTGCTTGCGGAAATCCAACAGAATAGTGATCTGACATATCGGATTGACGATTGGGGTAGGCAAAGCAAAGATGGCAGCTTTCGGAAATTGCACCTTGAGAAGGGAAAACTCGCAATTCGGTATCCAAATATACATTCTGGTCCTAGTAGTGCCCTTGAATACGAGGTCGATGGTGGAGTAATTCGTGTATTGGGGGCGTGTGATTTTTTCGCGGCCGAAGAGTTGATATTGAGCGGCGAGTGCGCGAGTGTGGGTCGTGACGGTACATTTCAAATAGTGTTGGCTAAATCAGGTAGTGTGAGTTTGGACTCGTCAGATTCTAATGTGAAGCTTGAGAAGGATGAAGCGGCACTTATTACGGGCGACGATTGTGATTGGACGTTGAATGGAAAAGGTTCGGTGTTGATGTATTACGTTCCTGAATTCGAAAAACACATTCGAGATCCGTTGCTTGAGGCAGGCCATAAGGAGGACAATGTGGCTGTGCTTAAAAGTTAAAAATCAACTTCAAGGCGAGTTCTATGTGTTGTGCTTAGCAATTGAAAGATCGTGTAGTGTTCATGCAGCTTCACTCCACTTGTCCGTCCCGAATATTGATCTCGTAGGGTCAAGAAACTCGATCGAACCCGTAAGGCCAAAATACTCGATTGATGTCGAAATGGATTTCAAAAGGTAGTTTAGGCAGAAGCCGATGAACTAATTCTCGGACGATTATTCCCCCGACTGAGCTTGCGGTATCCTCCATTTCAACTACAGTGGATAGGAACCGTCCCTCTTGATGGCGCTCTTGCAGACCAGGTGTCCGTCCCTAAAACTCGTACTATATGAAGCGTAACGATTTGCGGCAGACATCAATCCGCAGCCAGAAATCGTTGTTGGAGCCGAATAGCTTGTGGGTCCCGAAAATTGATCCGCCATTGTTCTCGGGCTTCACGCCGTTTTCCCTTCATAGTGGTGGTGAAGTCCGCCGACGTGATGGATGGTGACGACATTTTCTTCTACGGTAGCTTGAATCTTCCTGCGTTCTGGAGCGTCAATGTCTAAGGATTGGGGGACGTGGAATCGATTGAAGTAATCAAAGTACTCACTTGGGATGCGATGCAAAAGCCTTTCGTTGAAGATCATCGCGTGATCCCGTCGATTGCTGCTAATGATTCGCTCGGAGCAAAAATTTCACCACGGGCTACGTGGAGGTGTCAGAATCTCCTTAATTCCCATGTTTGTGTATGGTCAAAAACTCGATCGATGCATTGCGCATTCAATACTCAAATGACAAACGGGCAAGACCATTTCGATCGGGACATATCGAGCGACATAGTTAACCTTGAGTGGATGCAAGCCAATGTTTTTTGGCAACAAAAATGGAATAAATGACAGTAATTGTCAAATATCATCCTGGAGGCGTTAAAGTGTAAGGACATCAAACGCGTCTTTGATGAACTGGAGGATGGCGATATCAAAACGTCATTCAGACGTCTCGTCATGTTTCGGCAGAGGTAATACTCGAAGGCCTTCGAAAGCAAACCGTTAGACCGTCGCAAACCGAATTGATCACGAATGCTCATCCAGGACTCTTGTCAAGCGCGCCGACAATTCTGTCCTGGATATCTTCCATTCTATTCAACAGGTTCTTTATAGTTTCATCCAGTAGAACTTCTCTTATCGTTTCATCTTCCATGAGTACAAATGCACGGCACGCTTAAAAGGCCTTGGTGCGATTCGTCGTCAGTTGTTTTTGAAAACCAAAAGATATTTATACAAGCATTGCTATCAACTATTGATATGGTAAACGAGCCGACGATGAAACGGGCTTCTCTGCAATAACGCCATTTCCCGGTGGGGGAATCGACAAGTACGCTAGTAGACCCACTCGTCAGAGTAGTAGTGAATATTTAACACCGAATTTTCTACTTTCGAACAAATCGAGTCAATCCTTCATTCGATCTCCCTCATCCTCTTCAACAAACACTCAACCATTTCCTCGAATTGCGTTTCCTTAATTGCTTTTTCTTCCATTAGTAGATCTGGGAGACCTACTTAATAGCTGTTGCTGTGGTTTGGCATTCATTTTGTTTCGGGCGACAGCAACAAGAAAAGATATCTCTCACGAAGCTTTGACAACATGAAAGGTTGAACGAAGTCGAGGAAACATCTCACGTGGCATGAGCATTTGTGGGGAAACTTTCAAAGGTCGTACAAGTGTTTCAGCTTGGAGAGCTGAGGCGCAGGGTTTACCGCGACGCTCGGAACTTAAACTAGCGGTGCAACAGACTCCAAAAAAAAGACGTTAAGTCACGCCGAGTAGATTCAGGTGTACCGAAAAGTATTTATAGAAGTACTACCTAGAATATTGAACGGAGCAATTTGTCGTCGTTAATGAAGCCAATTTGCCGTACAAGAATTTGAGGTAGTTCTTTAGATGTGTGTGACTTATAAGTCTCCCTCGCTTTTCCATCTGAATGGAGGAAACAGAAGGGTTCGTTCGGGAGATACTGGCTACGTATGAATTACCTAAGCCGCTGGAGTCGAGACTGGAGCGGATTGCGACCGTCCGGCTCGATGAGCTATTCATAACAGGATTTGACTCCCAATACCGTTACATCGCCCACCTTGTTGAACAGTTCACGCCTCCCCGGTGGTCCAAGAAAGTGGACAGTCTTGACGAATATATCCACGCTGATTCTTCTAAGACCTACCATGATACGGTCGCGGATGAGGGAGTAGGTAGTCGTCTGCAGAGATTCGGCGGGAAGGTTGAACGCTCGAATTTGGAAACGAAGCGCGCCATAGATCTGTTGCGGACTGCGCTGACAAGTGTTCAATACAATTTCGTGGAAGAACTGATCGCGAGCAGTTCGCCAAAGACGAGAATCTCGGCCGAAAATGTGAAGGGGAACATCACCGAGATTCATGCGCGGCTAGATGAAATTGCGAAAAAGTATCGCGCCAATGGACGCTTCGTATTCCCCAGAAGACGAATTCTCGACATTCGATTTCATCCGTTGTGTATTCGTTTTGGACGCCGGTCGATGAATGATCTCTTAGTATACTATACGCAGCATAAGCACTTGTATGAGGGCGTTAGGCGGAAAGAACTCTTCGACATAGACCAATCGCTCTATCAGGCACTGCGAGCCAAGGGGCAACTTGACCAGGCGATACCCGAGGCTTACAAGCGCAGGGAGTAGAACTGTCCCGAGATCAAGACTCTTGCTTCTCGTAGAACAATTGATATCCGAATACGATCTGTATCCGCTATAGGCCGTATACTCGCGACCGCTTATCGAGCTTCGCGATCAGAATCACCTTTTCACTATCTAGAATCTTGTAGGATGCTCTATATGGGCCGATTCGGTATCGAAATACCTTGTCGTTTTTGTGTCAACCGAGGTACTTGGCGTCTGAACGGACCGGGGACTCGCACAATCGCTTCAAACTGGATTCTATGCGCTGGCGCTCATTGAAGTTAAGGGCTCTCAGAAATCGCTGAGCCTG
>JAJDAB010000676.1 GCA_029262095.1 Candidatus Hydrogenedentota bacterium | reverse complement strand
GATTGGAGTGTTCTGTTGTGCCCGAGTTCGCCTGCGGCGTCTTCGCCGGAAGAGGAATGGGATATTGGTCCGTCGATCAGTCCGGCTTGGGTAATGAGTCCGACGAATGGGAATGGCACGGTTGAGCCCTGCGAAGTTGTGAGTATCCCCTATAACTTCGTGGGCTGGGCCATTACCGAGGCCATGGGCGCGGGCGTCGAGGCGATGAGCATGAACGGAGGCATGATGCCGATGATGTCCGATCCGATCTCTGACAATATGGACGCCTTGGCGATGCCGTGGGGCATGGGCGACACGAGCGTCGTGCACGATGACTGGGTGCTCGATCCGCCGCTCAATGGTGAGGAAATCGCATTCCGATTGCGGGAAGGGATCGAACGGTTCTTCATCACGGACATTAACAATCCGGCGGCGAGCGCCCTTGGGCAATCTGAACTCGCAGTGATGTGGGATAGCATTATGAACGATTCAGTGAATCACTTTAATCACGTTCCGGGCGGATGCAACGTGTTGTACATGGATGGCCATGTCGCGTTCTCGCGCTACATTGGGAACGATGGCGTGTTTCCAGTGAACGGAGCGGGGATTAACATTCACCACGGTATGCACCGGAATGCCGGTGGCGGAATGATGATGCCGTAGGCTGCGAACGTGGGCCAAAATCTCATTCGAGATACCGGAGCAGCAATATCCCGACCGATATGCTGCTCCGGTTCGTACTAATGCGATCGAGTATGGATCACGTAATCACGCCGCGAAGCGCTTCTAAGAGTTCATCGCTGCGAAACGGCTTCTGAACGAATGCACCAAGGCTGGTATCGGAAAAACTGTGCGTGACGTCCGTCTCGCTGAAGCCGCTGATTACGACCACGGGTATGCCCTCGCGAATGAGTCTCATTTCCCGATACGCTTCGGCACCGTCCATTTTCGGCATGGTTAAGTCGAGTACGACACCCGCGAGGGCATCTGCGTGTTCTCGATATCGTTTGACCCCCTCGAGGCCATCCTCCGCGGTGACGACTTCAAATCCAGAGTCGATGAGAACAGTAGACACAAATTCCCGGATCACCGGCTCGTCATCTACGACTAGAATGGTACCCTCGCCTCGCCAATGCCCATTCGTCTTTGCTGCCGCCACTTCGCGTTGCACCGGCTTTTCGCTCGCGGGGAAGTATAGACGCACTGAGGTGCCAGTACCCGGCGCGCTATCTACACGAATTCCGCCGCCGTGGCTGCGCATGATGCCCAATACTGCGGCCAATCCTAAGCCTCGGCCGGAGAATTTTGTCGTATAAAAAGGATCGAACATGCGCGCCTTGGTGCGTCGATCCATCCCGCACCCGTTATCCGCAATATCTGCGAAGACGTACCGGCCCGGCGAGAGTTCGCCCTCGTCGATTCGATCATTTTCTGGGAAATTTATGGTTGTGACGCCCGTCGTAAATGCAATCGTTCCGGGTGGATGTTCAATTGACTCCGAGGCGTTCGTGACCAGATTCATGATGACTTGCCGAATTTGCGCACTGTCGCCTTCGATGGATGGTAGGCCCGATTCTAACGAATACAGAATTTGTGCTTTTTTCGAGAGTGGGATTTCAAGTAGGTCGCCCATTTCAGTGACGATCGCGGACAAGTCTTGAGGTTTTACCACCGTTTTTCCGCGGCCGGAATAGGCGAGCAACTGTTGGCACAACTCTCCCGCCAGTTTGGAGGTTGTCATGATTGTGCTTAGATTCTCTTGGGCCTCATCCGGGTGGTGTAGCGCCAATTCCGCGTTGCCCATGATGCCGGTCAAGAAGTTGTTGAAGTCATGGGCGATGCCGCCAGCGAGCACACCAAGACTCTCCAGTTTTTGTGCGTGCTGCATTTGCTCTTGCAGCTGACGGCGTTCCTCTTCTGCAAACTTTATCTCCGAGATATCAACGAAGATTCCGCGGAGCATCGTTGGCGTGCCGTTCTCCGAAACGACAGAAACAATATCCCGAAACCACCGGGCCTCTCCGGAGGCGGAAATCATGCGATAGTCTAATTCGTGATCTCGATTCTGCTCCGTCTGCGATCGGCAAAACGCGATGGCCTCATCCCGATCTTCAGGGTGAAGAATACTTGACCAAAACCCGTCCTCCTGCCATGCGGTCGGTGGATGCCCGAGGATCGATTCCACCTGTGGGCCTATATAGGTGAATTTCCATGTTATCGCGTCGGCTTCCCAAGGAATGACACCAGTTGCCTCAACCAAATGGCGGTAGCGTTCCTCGCTACTGCGCAACGCCATTTCGGCCGTTTTTCGCTCTGTAATGTCCCGAGCAACGGCTTGAACGCCGACTGGTTCATTTTCTGAAAACTGCAGGACCACATTTTGACCGATCCACAACGTGCTCCTGTCTTTACGCCGCGCCGGGAATTCCATGTACATCCGCTTAATCCGCTCGCGCAGTTGCCGGTTGGTTATCTCTTCAATTTCGTCAAACGCTTCGGGACTTATCAGCATACGGAAATGTTCGCCGATGATTTCCTCATCCGTGTATCCGGATGCTTCCGCCGCACTTCGGTTCGCGTAGGTAAAGTTTCCGTGTAGATCGCACTGGAAGATAATATCGGACGATTCTTCGACAATATGGCGATATCGTTCTTCGCTCTCCGACAGTGCCCTGGTCGCGGCTTCGCTCCGTTGAATTTCGACTGACATAGCATGACTTCGCTCGGACACATTATTGCGCGCGTCGTTGAGCTCGAATACGACTCCGAAAAATCCGATAATCCACAACGACAGGCCTAAGAAATCGAAGAGCCGAAAGACGACATGATGATAGGCGCCATCCGTACCAAAAACTGCGACGTTGTCGAGCGTTGATACATCTTCCGTAATACTCAGAATTTGCGCACTAACAAAGCATATACCGGCCAAGACGACTAGGCGTGTTAGCCAACCGTGTCCCGCCGTGAATGCCACCAAAGCTACAACGGTCGCGCACGCCAGGAACACGACGAACGCGCCCAGTACGTTGTACACCGGGTCGGGTAACTTGCCTTGAAGCGCCCGGCCAATTAAGCCGAGCACGACCGAAATAAGTAACATCGCCAAGAGGAATCGCCGACGGCGCGGCGTAAGGCCGATTTCTTGAAGCCGGTTCTCTTGGTCGCGATCTTC
>JAJDAB010000675.1 GCA_029262095.1 Candidatus Hydrogenedentota bacterium | reverse complement strand
GCCATCAGTAGGCGCACAACCATAGGCGGTGGAACGATTATGAGCCATGTACGATTCCGTATCACGGGGCTGGCGTTGGCCCTTGGACTTTGTTGCACCGGCGCGGCGTTTGCCCAATCGGGTGCGCTCAACGGCGAATGGCCGAGCTACAACGGCGATCGCGGCAGCACGAAGTATTCATCTCTCGATCAAATCAATGCTGACAACGTCGGCCAGCTCGAAGTGCAATGGACGTGGACATCGCCCGAAGTCGCGCGTACGAAAGAGAACCCTCGCCTCGCCACATTCGCATACGAGTCGACACCAATTGTCGTCGGCGGCGTCATGTATGTGACCAGTTCGCACAGCGAAGTCATCGCGATAAACCCGGAAACGGGTGAACAAATCTGGCAATACGATCCGAAGACACATGAAGCCGGTCGCCCGACGAACCTCGGATTCGTGCATCGCGGCGTCACGCATTACAAAGACGGCGACTTCGAACGCGTCTACATCGCCACCGGCGATTCACGCCTCATTTCGCTCGACGTGAAAACGGGTAAACCCGACACCGGCTTCGGCACCAATGGGGAAATTGATTTAACCAAAGGTCTCCGCCGCCCCGTCGACAAACGCTTGTATGCCGTAACGTCGCCGCCCGCGATTTGCCGTGGAGTTGTCGCCGTGGGTTCATCCATCATGGACGGACCCATGCGCAAAGAGATGCCGCCGGGCGATGTGCGCGGCTTTGATGCACGCACCGGTGAAGTGAAGTGGACTTTCCAATCGATTCCCCAACCCGGCGAATTTGGCAACGACACCTGGGAAGACGACTCTTGGGAGTACACCGGGAACGCGAACGTCTGGACTATCATGAGCGTGGACGAAGACCTCGGCCACTTCTATCTCCCGTTCGGCACGCCGACGAATGACTGGTACGGCGGACATCGCCCGGGCATGGGCTTGTTCGGCGAATCGCTGGTTTGCGTTGATGCCGAATCAGGCGAACGCATCTGGCACTTTCAGCACGTCCACCACGGCGTTTGGGACTACGACTTGTGTGCCGCACCCGCGTTGATGGACATCAACGTCGACGGAAAAGACATCAAGGCGCTTGCGCAAATCACGAAACAGGGATTCTGCTGGGTGCTCGACCGTGAGACCGGCAAAGGCGTGTGGCCGATTGAAGAACGCGAAGTTCCGCAATCGACCGTACCGGGTGAAAAGACTTGGCCCACGCAACCATTTCCAACGAAGCCCGCGCCCTACGAATTCCAAGGCGTAAAAGATGAATACTTAATCGACTACACCCCGGAAATGCACGCCGAGGCCAAGAAGATTCTCGAAGGCTACAACCACGGCCCGTTGTACACACCACCAACACTCGAAAAGTCGACAATCAATATGCCCGGCTGGGGTGGCGGCGGTAATTGGTTTGGCTGCACGTTCGATCCCGAAACCGACATCCTCTACATCCCATGTTCGCGCAGTGCCATAACGATGACATTAAACAAGCCCGATCCCGCGCGATCCAATCTCAACTATGTCGGTCAACAAGGCGGCGTTGCAGGGCCAAGCGGTTTACCCCTGTGGAAACCACCGTACACCCACATCACGGCCATCGACATGAGCACCGGCGATCACCTCTGGAAGATTCCAGTCGGCGACGGACCTCGCGATCATCCCGCGCTCAAGGATATGGACCTGCCGAAGCTCGGTGATCAAGGGCGCCCGTTCCCCCTGACGACGAAGACATTGCTTTTCGTTGCGCAAGGGTCGCGGCTGAAGCAGTTATTCGCTTATGACAAGATGACAGGCGACGAGATATGTCGGATATCGGTGCCGGGAACCCCGCAAGGTGCGTCAATGACCTATGAAGCGGGAGGCAAACAATATTTCACGGTATCGGTGGGCGGCCGCGGCGAACCGGCCCAAGTTGTTGCCTATGGCCTCCCGAATTAGCCTTGGATTTGACACCTAATTAACTTAGGTTAGAATAGAGTACATGGAAATCAATCGTTCGATTACGGAGAACAGAATCATGTATCGCACAATAGCTGGTATCGCGGCTGCAATGTTGCTCGTCGCCGGAATCGCAGCGGCTCAATTGCCACCGGACGCTGTAGAACTGGACAAGGTCAAGATCGCCGAGAAAGTAACATCTGACCAGTTCTGCCCGGTCTATCTAACGCCGGCCGATCCCGACGTTCCAACTTGGGAACACGACGGCGTTACGTATGGTGGTGCGAAAGCAGATGCCCAAGCGAAATTTGAAGCCGATCCGGAGAAATTCGTTGCGGCAGCATTCGAGCAACGCTGGATCAAAAATTTTGCTGAGAACATGAGCACGATCTGGTGTCCCGTTACCGATGAAATCACGCCGGGCGGCATGTTGAAATGGGAGAAGCTCGACCTCACGTGGGAAAGCTGTTGCACATTCTGCAACGAGACGGTTGATGATTCCCAATTTCCACGCGCGCTGAAGAAACTCGAAGAGCGCGCCGCGAAGTCCTTTGCACTTCAGAAGGGCCGCTATGTCGAAGGCGCATCCAGTCCGGTCGAAGGGGCCATCAATTTCAACCCCGATGCCGGTGAAGGTGGCGCGGCCGCCATGGCCGATATTGAGCCCGCATGGCTCGTGGACACCGAATTGAAACCCACGTACACCGAAGGCGTTGGTCTCGTATTCGAAAACCGCTGCCTCGATTGCCATCGCGCAGGCGGCGTTGCTCCGATGAGCTTCATGACGCGCGGCCAAATCTTGAAATGGAAGACCAATTTTAAGGAAACGCTAACGAATCGCACCATGCCGCCTTGGCCTGCTGACCCGTCCATTGGACAGTTCGCGAATGCCAAGCGCCTCACACAAAAAGAACTCGATTTGCTCATCGAATGGGCTGATGCGGGATATCCGGAAGGCGAAGGCGACTACGAATTGAGCGATGCCGCGAAGTCCGAATGGATCATTGGCGAACCCGACCATGTGTTCGAACTTGGCGCCTACACTGTGCCGGAAGACGTCGCCGAAGAAATCCACAGCTTCGATGTCAAAACCGATTTCGGTGAAGACCGCTGGGTCGTCGCAGCTGAAGGCAAACCGGAGGATACGTTCCTCGTCTTCTCTATCGACGGCGGTGTGTTGGGCGAATATCACTTAGGCAATGCCGCGCAACACGCGCCCGAGGGTCACGGTTGGTTGCTCAAAGCCGGTGAGACCGTCAAGGCGGACGTCTTCTACATGAAAGAAGAAGGCTGGGAAGCGCCGGACAGCAGCAAGATCGCTGTGAAATTCGCTGAAGGCGGCGACCTGACTCCATTACACTCCGACGCGATGGCGAGTGACTCACTCGAAATCGCTGCCGGAGCCACCGATGTCGAGGCGAGTGCGTCCTTCGAATTCTCTGAGGACGGCAAGATCGTTTCGCTAACCCCCGTGATGCGTCAACGCGGCAAATCGGTGAAGTACACAGCAACAACGCCGGACGGTACCGAAACGGTTCTGTTGTCCATTCCACGCTGGGACCCCAACTGGGTGTTCACGTATCAGCTCGCCGAACCGATGGCCGCGCCGAAAGGCACCGTGGTCAATGTTACGGCAACGTACGACAACAGCGAAGACAACGCCCTGAACCCCGACCCGTCGAAAGACTTGAAATCGGGCCCGAATGGCGAACTCCTCGAAGGCCGAATCGACTACACGCTCGACTGAATTACCAACTATTGAGAACAATACGCCCGCAGACCTAAAGGTCTGCGGGCGTACTTTGTTTATCTATATAGGGAGGGCCAAGTTCCACC
>JAJDAB010000674.1 GCA_029262095.1 Candidatus Hydrogenedentota bacterium | reverse complement strand
TGGGACGCTGGAAGCATCGCGACGCTGACCGATGCCATACGTCGATATCCGGGATTAAGACATGACGCAATGTATGCCCTTGAGCAAATCACAGGCATCCAAGACTTCAAAGCGCCGTTCCAGTGGCACGAGTGGTACAAGGAATGGTCAGGCACATCCGAGGCCCAAGCCGCGCTCCGAAGTCGGCGTCGGGTTCCCGAGACGAAGGTTGCCGTGATGCCCGTCGAAACCGCCGACCCACCCGTCCCCGATCTTTCCCCAGGAGTCCGCCCCACGACAACCGTGGCGACCCAGCCACAAGCGATCTCACCGCGACCGGAATCGATGGCAGTAGTAGCACCAGCCACACCAGAGACCGCCAAGGCGAAACCAATACAACGTAAGCCGTTGGAGATCAAGAGGACTACCGGAGGGGGCAGCTTCGGGACTTCAGACCTTTCGCCCGCCGAATTGATGAGACAGGGTGGGTTCAGTGCCAAGCCTTGATCTGCCGCTGGCAGTGGCAATGGAGTTCATGTAAGAGATTACCCGTGTTGATTCGGGGTTGGCCGGTCCTGTTGCAAATCAGAAACTCACACTTACGAAGCCGGTGAACAAGGTATTTCGTTCTCAAAAAACTAACTACGAACAAACGAATTGTAAGAGCGGAAAGCTACTTTCCTACGCTCCCCAAAACGACCAGAAAGCCCCCAATCAAGCGATACGACGCAGTGAACTTGTTAGTCGAAAATCGATGAACAAGAAATCAGGGAGTCAGTAGCGCCCAGCAGCATCACTACTGCCCAAATCATGCCGATATACCAACGCTTTCAAGTATAGTTCGAGTTAAGTCAAGCAGACTCAATATAAATGGTATACCTTACACATACTATACATGACTAACTTGTAAAACCCCTGAGAACAATATCTTATGAAAACTGTCCATGAAAACGACATATAGTCGCATTTCTAATGAGTCAAAATTACGATACATCTAGAGCAAGATCAGAACGAAGGCGGAGTTTCTCGCCATAAAAGTGAGGTATACAGTACTCCATCTACCTTCAAGTAAGACAATTTGGCATACAAAATAACAAGTATGCAGGCAAAGTAAATCAAACAATACGTAAAGGATATTATACATGTTAAAAATGAAAGAGAACTGCGAATCTTGTGACGCGGGATTGACCCACGATGGCGAGGCATTTGTATGCAGCTACGAGTGTACGTTCTGCCCGGAGTGCAGCCAGAAGATGGATCACAAATGTCCGAACTGCGACGGAGAACTGGTGAGTCGGCCGAAACGATTCGCGTAGGATAGGTTCGAGCGTATGCCGTCGCATGCTCAGTTCGCCCCACCCCTGAAGCTAACGGGCGTATTTACGGGTATACGAAACTTTACCTCGAATTTCCAATGAAATCTCGATAGCCAACCCAAGAATCAAAAGCCTACTAAACCGACACAGCAATGAATCAACAGAGGTCTTCCTCGAAGGCAAAACGCTCTCAAAAGAGGCGAGGATTGTCCGCCTCACTCCGTTCGAGCACCCAATCCAGTAGAGAATCGCCTTCTTCAACTTCAAGACCTGCTCGTCTGAGGAGTCCTCGATACCAAGCGCATCCGAGCGAAGGGTACCGCGAGCCTAGAGGTTGTTGCTTGATTTTCTTGCATCGAATAGTTGGTTCAAAACCAATTTGATTTCGCTCCACACTCTGCTATGGGCGACTCCATCTCGACCCATTATGGAAATTGATATCAAACGACCCATTAAGAAACCATATCGCAAGCGAATCGATAGATCGATGTACCATTTTGACAGAAAGCACGACCAGAAACGACCTACATCAATTAGTCGTTCTATAATAAATCACAAACGTCCCATAAAGCTATTTGCTACAACAAACGATATTAGCATGTGCTTAACATATTTTAAGTCCATAAAAACAATTACTTATCAAAGTGCCCTCTTGCCAATGCATCCAACGTTGTTGACCGTAACATGTCCGAATATAAGGATTTGATCGCGGACCAGCGTGTGTGAATCCCACATGCATTCTCGTTTGTGCATTCTTCGTTTCCTAGGGGGCAGGCATCGAGAGCCTTGAGTTCTTGAATCGGTTCAAGCATTTGCCAGAGGGTCAATTCCTCGGGATCTCCCATCAGACGAAGCCCCCCGGTCTTCCCTCGCTTAGCTTGAAGAATGCCGACCTTCACGTACAGTTGGAGGGTCTTGCCCAGGTAATTTGCCGGTGCACCGATGTGTTCGGCGATTTCGTTGGCTCCGATGTACCCGTTTTCGGTATTCCGCGCGAGATAGCCGAGGGCTCGCAATGCGTGCGTTGTTGTTTGGTTGAAGAGCATGTCAAAATTAAATCACATGCTAATATCGGATTTCAAATAGGCGTTTTGAGCGCTTTACAGCTCTGCATTCGATGCACTTGAGGAAGCGTTGATTCACCAGCCCGTTTCGGAGGCATTTAGACCTGTTCGAGACGAGCAATCAGGGTTTGAAACGCGGATTCATTAAGACCGGTTTCCCCGATATATTTGCGTTGCGTCTTGGAGCCGTGATCGTCGGAGCCGCCTGTGGCGATCAAGCCATTTTCACGAACGAGAATTCCGTACTCAGCGGACTGTCCCACACTATGCTCGGGGTGCCACACCTCCACAGCATCGAGCGGCAATGAGAGAAGCCCACGAAGTTTCTTGTGAACACCGCCAATTCCGGGATGAGCGATGGATGCAATCCCGCCTCTTCCATGGATCAGCTCGATTGCCTCCATCGCTGGCATTCGATTTTTCTGGACGTAGGCTGGTTTTCCAATTCCGATAAATCGGGTGAACGCTTCTTGGACCGAGTTCGTGACACCTATCCTATACAAGGCACGCGCGACATGAAGCCGCCCTGGCGAAGCAGCTCCCGCTATTTCTTGGGCGACGTCTTGCTCACCGATCTGGACGCCTAACTCAATGAGTTTCTCAATCATGAGTTGTGTGCGGGTGATTCGGTCTTCAAGAACTTCAGCCAACCGAGTCTCCATTTCGTCGTTTTCCTGAACGGGGCTAAGGCGGAGGCCGAGGATGTGTACTTCGACCAAGTCGAATTCAGCGCTGACTTCTACACCTGGGAGAAACGTAATCCCCTCCCCCACCGCCGCTTCTTGTGCTTCGGCATTTCCGGCAGTTGTGTCATGGTCGGTGAGAGCGATGGCCTTGAGGCCCTTGGCGGCGGCGCGCTTGACGACTTCGGCTGGCGAATCAGTTCCGTCGGACTGGTTACTGTGGAGGTGAAGATCGGCGTAGATTGGTCCCTTGGGGCGTCCGAATCCCCTTCGGCGCTTGGTCACGAATCAACCGAGCTGTCCGGAGTGCCCAGCAGTCGGTCTAGTACCCCATTGATAAATCGGGGCGCATTATCATCCGCAAACCGTTTGGCCACCTCGATCGCTTCGTTAATGGCAACGTTGCTGGGGACATCGTCCGCAAACCGCATTTCATAGAGCGCTACTCTGAGGACGTTACGTTCAATACGACCGACTCGTTCGGGCGTCCAATTCTCTAACGCCGAATTGATGGCTTCGTCTAATTCATCCAAATGGGTCTGGACCCCCTGAATGAGTTCGGTGGCATATTCTCTGGCTCCCGGGCGAACCGGTTGTCCCGCGAAAAAGGAGTCGATTCCTTTCTCCCAACCCTCCCCCGTAAACTCGAGGCCAAACAGGAATTGGGTGGCACGTTCCCGTGCAATACGGCGAGCTTGCGGGCTCGTCGTCATTCGCCTGAATCAATCTGGGCGAGCAAATTCACCATTTCAATTGCGGCCATTGCGGCGTCTGAGCCTTTGTTCCCGGCTTTACAGCCGGCGCGTTCGATGGCCTGTTCGATCGTATCGGTGGTCAAAACGCCAAAAATGACTGGTACATCGGAGGCCATGCCCGCTTGGGAGACGCCTTTGGCCGCTTCACCAGCGACGTAATCGAAGTGAGCGGTCGCCCCACGGATGACGCAGCCGAGCGTAATGACGGCATCGTGTTTACCAGATTGGGCCATTTTTCGCGCAATGAGCGAAATTTCGTAGGCGCCGGGTGTCCAGGCGACGGTGATTTCGTCGTCGGTGACCCCGTGCTTACGCAGCGTGTCGATCGCCCCGCTCAGCAGTTTCATGGTAATGAAGTCATTAAACCGGGCGACTACGATTGCATAGCGTTTGCCCTGGGAGATGAGATTTCCTTCAAATGTCTGCGGCATCCTTGCGTACTCCTCTTGGTTACCGGAAAATGTGGCCGAGTTTTTCTTCTTTGGTTCTTAGGTATGGTTCGTTGTGTTCATTACTGGGAATGACTAAAGGCACGCGATCCACGACTTCGAGATTGTGTGCGACGAGTCCGACGCGTTTGCTCGGGTTGTTGGTGATCAAGCGCATGCGCGTCACGCCGACATCACCCAATATTTGGGCACCGATTCCGTATTCCCGTTGATCGGGTTTAAAGCCCAAGTGTTCGTTCGCCTCAACGGTGTCCATTCCTTGGTCTTGCAGGGTATACGCCTTGATCTTGTTTGTGAGACCTATACCCCTGCCCTCTTGGCGCATGTAGACGAGAACGCCTTTGCCCTCTTCTCCGATCATCTCGAGCGCTTGGTCGAGCTGCGAACCACAATCGCAACGCATTGACCCGAAGACGTCACCGGTTAAACATTCAGAGTGAACTCGTACCAGGACCGGATCGCCGGGTTCGATATCGCCCATGACGAGCGCGACGTGTTGCCGATCTTCAATATCCGTTTCGTAGACACGTACTTGGAATTCGCCGTGCCGAGTTGGCAACCGTGTTGCGGCGGAACAGTGCACCAGCTTTTCAGTTTGGCGCCGATATGCGATGAGACTCTCGACAGAACATATCTTGAGGTTGTGCAGCTCACCAAACTTTTTCAGTTCGGGTAGGCGGGCCATAGTACCGTCTTCACTCATAATCTCGCAGATCACCGCCGAAGGCCGAAGACCCGCCAGGCGCGTCAAATCAACCGATCCCTCCGTTTGTCCAGCCCGAACGAGGACGCCTCCCTCGCGAGCGCGCAAAGGGAAAATATGGCCGGGTTGTACGACGTCTGAAGGCTTGGCGTTCGGATCGGTCGCCGCTTCAACGGTACGGGCGCGATCGAATGTACTAATTCCGGTGGTTACGCCTTCTGCCGCCTCGATGGAAACGTGGAATGCCGTTCGGAGCGGGGCCTGATTGTCTTGCGTCATAGGCTGCAGACCGAGTTGATCAATCTGTTCGGCCGTCAACGCGAGGCAAATGAGACCTCGACCGTGGGTCGCCATGAAGTTGATAACCTCGGGGGTCGAAAACTCCGCCGCGGCGACGAGATCACCTTCGTTTTCCCGGTCTTCATCATCTGTCAGGATAATCATGCGGCCGGCTTTGAGTTCTTCGAGTGCTTCTTCGACAGTGCAGAACGTGTTTTCCATTAGGCGAATCCATGCCGCGCGAGCGTCTCGACCGAGATGTCGCTACGGTTTTGTCGGGCCAAATAGTGGTAAATGTGTTTCCCTATCATGTCCGCCTCGAGGTTCACAGGATCCCCGGGACAGCGTTTGCTCAACGTTGTTTTTTCTAGTGTCGCCGGAATCACCGCGACGCCAAACGTATCGGCCATTGGCTCCACGACGGTTAGACTAATGCCGTCCACCGTGACCGAGCCTTTCGGGACGAGGTAACACGCGACTTCGGTCGGCGCTTGAAACCGCCACAACGCGAATTCACCTTGATTTTGAACGGAGTGAACTCGACCGACGGCGTCTACGTGTCCCTGCACCATGTGTCCACCGAACCGATCGCCCATCGCCATTGCCCGTTCGAGATTGACGGCGTCGCCTACTTTGACGCCGCCAAGCGTTGTGCGCTCAAACGTCTCTGGCGAGATTTGAACGGTGAAGCTTTTTGAATCAAACGCGACGGCGGTTAAGCACACGCCGTTCACTGCGATACTGTCGCCGTCCTGAATTCCATCCAAGACCGTCTCAGCGAGAATCGTCATGCTCGCGCCTTGTTTGCGGGAGACCGCGCCAACTTCTTCTATCATTCCAGTAAACATCGTCGTTACTTCTTCACATACGCTTCGATGAGGATGTCTTCACCAATCGGAGTCGCCTTCATGCGTTCGAGCGCGACGACATCGGACATGTGTGCCGGTCCTTCGCCCTCTACCGGTGTCACCGCTTCGCGACCGCCAATGATCTTTGGCGCCACGAAAAACATCACCTTGTCGACAATGCCAGCTTCAAATGCGGAGGCATGCGTTGTGCCGCCACCTTCCAATAGGACGGACGTAATTTCGCGTTGGCCGAGTTCCCGCATTAGCGCCGGCAGGTCCACACCGCCCGTACCGCTCGGCATGTGCAATACATCATCGGCCTTGGCGATCGCCCGATCCTGTGGCACAACAACCCACGTCGGCGCGGCACTTTCGATGTTGAACACGCGCCGCGATTCATCGAGGTATTCATCCGCGTCGATGATGATCCGGATCGGGTCACGCGTGCCTGAAGTCGGTAAACGGGTAGTTAACGTTGGGTCATCGAGCATGACCGTGCGGCTACCGACCATGATCGCGTCGACTTCATTACGCAGGTGGTGCACTTTTTCGCGCGATTCATCCCCCGTTACCCAACGCGACTCTCCCGTGCGTGTGGCGATCTTTCCGTCCAGCGACATGCCGCATTTCGCGATGACGAACGGCATACCGGTCGTTACAAACTTAATATAGAATTCGACTAGGTCGCGCGCTTCTTCGCCAAGCAAACCAACTTTAACCGGAATTTCTGCAGCGCGTAACTTGCGTATCCCTTCGCCCGCGACCTGGGGATTCGGGTCTTCCATGGCGATCACCACACGCCCCACTCGTCTTTCAATTAAGTAGTCCGCGCAGGGTGGCGTTCGCCCGTCGTGCGCACACGGTTCGAGCGTTACATAGAGGGTGGCACCTGTGATATCGCCAGCTATAACCGTGGCGTTTACCTCGGCGTGTGGTTCGCCCGCCGCTTTGTGAAATCCTTCGCCAATGATTTCGCCGTCGCGCACCAAGACCGCCCCCACCATCGGGTTGGGGCTAGTACGTCCGCGCGCGCGTTGCGCCATGTACAGCGCTTGGCGCATGAAGTCCTCGTCCGTGACGAGTGGCGCGTTTTCTTCGGCTTCTTGAAACACAAAAAAATCCCGGCAAGGCACAAACCTTCCGGGGCACGGATCACCGCTGCAACAGAAAACGACTGTCGCAGCACACGTACACGGACGCAAACCCGCATTCACGGGTCTACAAACTGCGCACGCGCATCCCTTTCTACCATCCGGACTATCACCGTCGGCCCCGGAATTTCACCGAAGTCAGCAGCCTCTCCTAGGAAAAGCCGGTCGCGGGCTATCACCGCCGGTAGGGATTTTCACCCTGCCCCGAAAGGGTATGCTATCTATTTGGTCCCATTTTACTGGAGAATTGCCCGGAAATCAAGTCCTTAATTACCGGTCGTTACAATTCAGGAATCGCGGTCTCGGAAACTTTTCAGTAGCCAGGAAGTATTGAGGAGGAGTAAACTATTGACAGGAGGACGATGCGATGGTTCCGGGGGGATCCAATCAGCGTCGCCAGGAGTTTCCAAAACGTCTGCCTGGACGTGAGGAAGCAAATCACTGGCGGCGAATGTGCCACTTCATGTCCGTCGACAATCTTGCGGATCGGTCGACAGAGCCAAGTACCGTAGATTTCCCTCTCCGAGGGGAGAGGGTCAGGGTGAGGGGTCGGTTGAACCCTCAGCTCATCCTGTTTTTCACAATCGCGATCGCCTTAATCGTCTGCACGGGTTGCCGCGGCAACGGCCCTTCGAGCAGAGCGCCGTCCGCTGTCCGCAACATGACCGTCACCGCGTATTGCGACTGCCAAAAATGTTGCGGCTGGAAACGCACCTGGTACGGCAAACCCGTCCACGCCTACGGCGCACAAAAAGGTGAACGCAAACGAGTCGGCGTCACCGCCAGCGGCACCGACGCCAAAGTAGGCACCCTCGCCGCCGACACCTCACGCTATCCCTTCGGCACCATGATGTACATCCCCGGCTACGGCTACGGCCGCGTCGAAGATCGCGGCGGCGCCATCAAAGGCGATCACATCGACCTCTTTTTCAAAACCCACAAAGAAGCGCTTGAGTGGGGAAGGCAACAACGGCAAGTGCGGGTTTGGTATCAGTAGTTTGAACCACGAAGCGCACGAAGAACACGAAGACGGGGAATTCAAAATAAATCCGTCATATCGAGCACAGTCGAGATATCCAACAGGAACACCAGATCGGTCGAATGACACGCGTAGATGCCTCGGCTTCGCTCGGCATGACGGGGTTGAATTATCTTCGTGATTTCTGTGATCTTCGTGGTTCAAGAAATCCCGTTTATCCTGTACTCCCGTCGCTAATTTTCCAATCCTTCGAATATGCGCCTTCGAGCGTATATAGTCGTCATTTCTGCTGGGGTCTTAGCCGTTCATGAGTTCTTTGTCCGACAAACCGCGAAAACGTGGTTGCCTATTTCGATTGACGCGCGCGTTTTTCATTTTCGTTGCTCTGATTTTCGTTGGCGCGTATTTCTATCTGGTCTTTCCGTTCTGGGGGATGCCGTTCAACGGGGCGCGGCATGGGACGCCGCCGTTGACGCCATTGTGGGCGTTCGAGCCTTGGTTATGGGAGGACGACGTCAATACGGCGGACGAGGTGTTGCGACTATTGAAGGGTTATGAGAATTACGATATCCCTGTGCGGACGGTGCTCATCGATAGTCCTTGGTCATTGCGCTACAACGATTTCACGTTGGACGAGGACCGTTATCCCGCGTCGTTTTATACCGACCTACAGGCGCGCGATTATCGTGTGGTGTTGTGGATGACGTGCATGGTCAATCAGTCAAACAAGGACACGTTTTATACAGAGGGCCCGGAGGCGCAGGCGTTTTTCGATGACGCGCGCGCCAACGGGTATCTCGCCGCGGGCGGTGCAAACTATGGTTGGTGGAAAGGCAACGGCGGGTTTATCGATTACACGAATGAGGCTGCGATGTCGTGGTGGCGAGGCATGCAGGAGAATGTATTTGCTCTGGGTATCGATGGTTGGAAACTGGATGGCACCGCCACGTTCTTTCGGTCGCAACTCGGAAAACTACCGCTGTTCTATGGCGATACGGCCGGCGGCATCATGACAACGCGCGGAAATATGGACCATTACTACCGCGACGAATACGAATACGGTTTGACGAAGAATCCGGAATTCATCACGTTATCGCGATCGTACGACGGGTCGACGCACCCCGAGGGCTTCTCCCCCATCTCCGCAACGCCTATCGCGTGGGTCGGCGATCAGGATCATGCGTGGTCACTCGAAGATGAAGGCATCGAAGAGGCACTTCGCGATGTGATGAAAAGCATCGACCAAAGCTATTCCGTAGTGGGTTCAGACATTGGCGGCTACGGCGGCGCAACGATTCCTGCGGAGCTGTACATCCGCTGGACACAATGGTCAGTGTTTTGCGGTTGGTTCTCCAACGGCGGCCACGGCAATCGCGCGCTATGGGAGCGTTGCGAGGAAGAACTCGAAATCATCCGCAAATTTACATGGCTACGCCAGGAACTCGTGCCGTATATCTATACCCATGTCCGTGCACATCACGAAGGCGGTGAGCCACTCATGCGGCGCGCACCGGGCAAGTATCAATACTTCTTTGGGCCGGATTTCTTGGTCGCACCGATCTACAAGGACTCGAAAACTCGCACCGTGGAATTGCCGGAGGGACGTTGGCACTACTTCTTCGAAGACAATGTCGTCCATGAAGGACTGACCCAAATTACAACCGATTTTCCTATTGACGCTTTTCCCGTGTACGTTCGCGAAGGCGCCGTCATTCCGTTCGACGTCTCCCGGGACTACACCGATCTCGGCGACAAATCCTCCGAAGGCACAATTACGTGGCTCGTCTATCCCGGCAATGAACGCTCGGGCGTAGGATCCCTTACGCGCGAAAATGGGGACATTGCCTCGCTCACTTTCAAAATCGATGACGGCGAAATGAGCATTATTTGCGAGAGCAAGAATACTCCCGATCGAATTCGTATCAAGATGAGTCAAAAGCCCAAATCATTACGGATCAGTGACCAAGCGGAACGTTCTGATTTCGAATTCGATGACGGGCAGAATTACCTATGGATTGAACTCGACAAGAACAGTTTAGGTAAAGCGGTAATTGTCCTCTGATCCCTCGAAACGTACCGTCTCTCAGATCTGGTACTAACCTATGTCGTTTATCTGATCGTTCGCGCGCTGTCAGGATGAAGTACATCCGCTTCGGAGTACGAGCTTTTGTGTATCCTTTCGTGATGGAACGATTCACGCTCGACAGTGCCGAAACTCAGCGATGAGCGTGGAATTCGTGAGCGTTCGCGCTGCAACCGCTACGTCGCTACTGGCCATCCTGTGGATCATCGAAGGGGCTTGGCCAATGTTCGTGGGCCGGTCACATCGCGGCGCGCATTACATCCGAAATGTGACGCTCGGCCTTACGAACGCCGCCGTGGTGACGTTGATATTGTCTAGCGGACTCCTCTTCGCGACCGAATATGCACAGCGCGCGGAGTTCGGGTTGATCCAGTGGATTCCACTTCCACAGGCGGCTGCGTGGTTGGTGGCGATCGTTGCGATTGACGCTTGGCAATACTTATGGCATGTGGCCAACCACAAGTTACCGATCCTCTGGCGTTTTCACGCCGTGCACCATAGCGATGCAGAAATGGACGCCAGCACAGCGGTCCGATTTCACACCGGCGAGATCATCTTGTCGGCACTTGCACGCATGATCGTGCTCCCACTGCTCGGATTAACCATGGTCCATCTCGCGGTTTATGAAATCATTCTTCTTCCGATTGTCATGTTTCATCACAGCAACATTCGCGTCCCGGATCGCCTGGACCGAGGACTGCGAACGCTAATCGTCACACCGTGGATGCACTGGGTTCATCACAGCGACGAGCAAGTCGAAACGGATTCGAACTATGCCAGCATCTTTTCGTTCTGGGATCGAGTTTTCGGGACGTTTAGGATTCGCCGCGAACCAGACTCGATCATACTTGGCCTCAAGGGATTCCAGGCCCACGAATGGCAGACGATTCGCGGTATCTTTCTGACGCCGTTCAGACATAAACGGCGATAGCCCCCAAGAATTCACGTCCCCATGCGAATCGGAGCGGTAAGTTCGGGATGTCGGCCCGTAATGTCTTTGTAGAAATCGCGAATGGTGTCCATGTCCGCGTCCATATCACCGGTTAAATGGATGATGGGTCCAAAGCCGCCCCGTTTGGTTTTGTAGTCGAGAAAACCACAGCAAATAGGGACATCCGCGCCTCTGGCAATGTGGTAAAAGCCAGACTTCCAACCTTTGCCGACGCCACGGGTGCCTTCGGGCGGAACTACGATCATCAGGTGATCCGCTTCGTTATACGTCCGGATCGTCTCTCCCACCATCCCGCCGGGTTTGCTCCGGTCCACGGGAATTCCACCGAGATACCGAGCGACATATTTTCCGGGCCCAGGAAATAGACTCTTCTTGCCAATCCAATGAATGCGCACGCCATAGTAGAACGCCATGGACATCAGAATCGGAAAATCGACATTGCTCGTGTGCGGCGCAGCAATTAGAACGAATTTCGGCTCATCCGGAACCCGGTCAACAACCTCCCAACCAATGATCTTTAGATAGATGAGCGCAATTAACTTCGTAATTGAGCGAAGAATCGGCGTATCGAAGATTGTATGTTTGGCTGGTTTTGCTGACATAAGAATTGGAATTCGCGTCTGATAGATCTGGCGTATCAGGAAAATCTGCACACATCCAAGACCGACTGATTTGGATTCTAGAGGTAATTTCGGAGAAGTGTAAAGTTGATCACCGGCAAGTGTGCTGCCTCAAGACGTTGCGCGAGTGGCAGGTCATCTGTAAGCACGAGTACTCCGTCTGCGGCGAGTATCATTAGACCAGCATCAGTCAAACCTACTGCCATGTACGAGTCGTGCGCCGATGCCCGCCGGGATTCCAAGACTTTCTCTTCGTACTTCAAGAGGAATGCGTGAAGCACAGACAACACTTTCTGGCCGAAATACGATTCGACATCCACAAGGTTAGAAACTTCGGTAGCAATATTTGGGGTAACGAACAGTTCTGCTCCCGTTACCATGCTCTCCAATGCGTCAAATTCGTGAGCGGCATAATTCTTTAGCCGCTTCTCTTTGCCGATCCAATCGCGTCTCTCGCCGCCAGCCAACAATACTAGCATTAGATTGGAATCAAGCAACATCCCAGTATTTCGATGATTCTCGACTAGTGCCGTATACTCTTCAATCACGGCTTTCGAATCTTCATTGACAATACCTTACCAGTCATCGAATCGATCGCGAAAACTTTATACACCCGAGTCTTAACCCCAGCTTCCGTAATCGATTTCATCGATTCTTTGAATGCACTGGTTCTCTCCGGAGCTTCCGCCATCATGAACCCTAACGTGATAAGCCATAGATTGCTTTCGTCAACAAACTCGACCTCTTCGAGACGAATCCCGCTTATTTCGTCGCCATCATAGTATTCGTGAACCGCAGCCGTGGCGATCTCAATCGCTTTGCCAACGTCAACGCCTGTGCTATTCGTTGCCATCTTGTGTTTCCTACGCGTATTGCATGGCTTTCGTGTATGGACTGGCGTACGCCTTCTCCGCGTAATCCGCGAGCAGCAATTTGTCCGCTTTGGTGAGCGTGAGGTCGCCAGTAATTGTTTTGAGGTTTAGGCCGATATCGTCGGATACGGACATTCCGATATTGAGAACGCCAATACGTTCGTCATTGAGCGCCCACCGTATCGCCGCGGCAGGTAAAGCTGCCCGCTTTTCTTCGTCAAAGTCCGCGACCACTTGCGTGTTACCGCGCCCCATCATATTGAGGCCCATGACTTTCATCGCGACGATACCCATATTGAGTTCGTGTGCGCGGGCGACGGTTTTTTCGCGCCACTCGAGGCTTTCGTTCGAAATCATGTTGGTCATGCCGCGATTCATATAGCCGCGTGCAAGCAATACCTGATCAAACGCTTCCGTGTCGACCATTTCGTAAATGTCTTTGAAAATGATGTGAGTCGTAACGCCGGTAAAGCGGATGAGGCCTTCGTTCTGAAGTTTTCCGAGTTCCTCGCGAATCGCCATACCGCCTTTGACGCCTACGCGTTCGACGGCAGGACTGTGGACCTGCATACAGTCGATGTAATCGGTACCGAGTTCGCTCAACGTTTTCTCGACGCTTTCACGTGTCTTAGCCGGACGCGGGTCGGCGACCTTAGACGCGATGTAGCAATTGTCGCGCACATCCTTGAGCGCTTTGCCCATGATGCGTTCGCTTTCACCATACACACGCGCGGTGTCGAAATAGCGAACGCCGCTCTCGTACGCCTTGCGGACCATCGCCACGCGGGTATCTTCGTCTTCAAGCTTGACGTTGTACCCCGAT
>JAJDAB010000673.1 GCA_029262095.1 Candidatus Hydrogenedentota bacterium | reverse complement strand
TCGGCGATGGACACTGCGTTCGACGCAACGAATGGGTGCTGGGACTCTGCAACGGAAAGGGCAAGAACGGATCGCAAGGATTCGGCGGTAATGCTGCGTAGTTCGATTGGATCCGGGGCCGCAATACTCATTGGGATTCGTCGAGTGCCCAGACAATTCCGTTTACGAGCAATCGCCGAAAGTTTGGATTCGCGAAATCGTCCATGTGCCCCAATGACGTGTAAAACACACGGCCGCCATGCACGTTTGTATTCGTCCACGCGACGGGCTCTGGCGGATGGCCATCGACGTGTCCCATCATTAGCGGCGTAGCGGTATCCGCCAGCGGCGATGTCTTGTATAACGACCAACCGGTAACAATCTCTCCTGGGTCAACGCCGTCCAGAATCGGGTGATCGCGCGCTTCATCAATGACACGTGCCGTAGCTTGCAGTTTGTTTCCATGGTGATTGTTGTAGTGGCCGCCAAGAATGTCTGCGTCGAACTCCGGCCATTCTTCGCTGCCCTCGGGCGTGTCTCCTCTACGAGACGAAAACGCGTGGCTTGCAGTGCGGATGCCGACGACCGGTTTGCCGGACTCGCAATACGCGCGGATGTGTGCAAGATCATCGGCCGGCAATACTTGGCGGCGCACCGACACAAACAAGAGGTCCGCATCGGCGAGTGCTTCGAGACCCGGGATCTTGTGCAATCCGTCGCCTGTGAGGTAGGTGCAACGCCATCCGAATCGTTGCGCGAGTTCGGCCTCGGCAAATTCGGGGACCGTACGCGCGGTATCATATTCCTTTTCGTGAATGACGAATACGGCATGCGGGCGTGGGTCATCATTGAAGCGTTGTGGCGTAGCTTGCAGGAACGCCGCACTCGTAATCGTCGGCGCCCAAAACTTCTCGATGTGTTCGACCACTAAATCCGTGCCACGATGGTGATTGACGAACGGCGCCATGCGCGAGTTGTACATGGTGTCGGTAAGGTCGCGCACGAGTAACACATTCTTGCCGTTGTTGACGTTGGCGCGAATCGAAAACGGGCGACCCAACACACACATGTTCGTGTGAACACCCATCACTATAACGTTGTCGCGGCCCGCTTGCTCAAGGACGTTATAGACTTCTTGACCATTGTCACTAATAGCGTCGGAATCATCGATACGAATCGTGTCAATCTGGCGTGTCCAGACCCCGGAATTCACATCGTCGCAGGGCGGCCAGCAATCGCATCCGCCATCCGAATCGTCGATCGGGAGCTTGCCCTCGACTTCCGGGTCGAGATGTTTCCATGAGTCTTCGTTCGGCATGTCCTCGTGCGGAGCATTCTTGGCTCGTTTTCGAGCCGCCGTGCCCTCGTAGAAGTCCATCGTGCTGCTTGGCGCGTGAATAATGAGTACACCGCGATTGCGCGCGGTCTCAACGACCTCGTTCATGCGCGGCGCCATCTCCGCCACGCGACGCGTCGCGCCCTCACACCAATGTTTGTCCCACATGTCGCAGATGACAATTGCGGTCTTGTCCGGATCAAGATCAGACGCGGACTGCTGCAACTGAAACGAACCGTCCGATTGCTTCACGCGATCCTGCGTCATGAAGCGGATCGGTTCGGCAGCCTGAACAATTGACGAAAAAGCCACGACAGCAAAAGCTAAGAGATAGCGCATGGCGACACTCCCAAAGAATGAACCACGAAGTGCACTTCGTGGTTCATTAATTTACGCGATAATCTGGTGAATCGGTTCCGCGCCTTCGACGCCGACGAGTTTTTGATCGAGGCCGTTATAGAAATAGGTCAAGCCGTTGGGGTCGAGGCCCATCTGTTGCAATATCGTCGCATGCAAATGTTTGACGTGTAGCCGATCGATGACCGCCTGGCTACCGAGTTCGTCGGTTTCGCCGACCGTTTCGCCACCTTTGAGCCCGCCGCCCGCCATCCACATGGTGAAGCCCATTGAGTTATGATCCCGGCCGGTGCCCTTGGCGTATTCCGCGGTTGGTTGGCGTCCAAATTCGCCGCCCCATACGACGAGCGTCTCGTCGAGCAGACCGCGCTGTTTCAAGTCTTTTAACAGGCCGGCAATGGGTTTGTCCGTATTGCCGGCGTGGTAGTCATGATTTTTCTTGAGGTCGCCGTGCGCGTCCCAATTGTCATCGTTGTGTGCACCGCCGGAATAGATTTGGATGAACCGCACTCCGCGCTCCACCAGTCGCCTTGCTAGTAAACATTTGCGCCCGAAGTCTTCCGTGCGTTCTTGGTCGAGGCCGTACAAGTTTTTGACGTGTTCCGGCTCGGTGTCCACATCCACCGCTTCCGGCGCGGTCGTTTGCATACGATACGCCAGCTCGTAACTCGAAATGCGCGCGGCCAACTCGGTGTTATCCACGCGATCGGCCAAGTGTTCGCCGTTGAAATGATTTAAGTGTTCGAGCACAGATCGCTGTTCTGCGTCCGTCATGTCGCCATACGGTTTCAGGTTCATGATCGGATCGCCCTTGGGGCGAAAGACCGTGGCCTGGTAATGCGCGGGCATGTAGCCGCAACTCCAGTTCTTCGCACCACTAATCGGGCCGCCCGTTTTGTCGAGCATGACGACGTAACCAGGCAAATCTTGATTCGACGTTCCCAGGCCATAATTCAGCCATGACCCCAGCGACGGGTTCCCGCTCAGTATCCGGCCGGAATTCATCATTAACATCGCAGAACCGTGAACGGGTGAATCGGCAGTCATGGACTTTAGAAACGCGATGTCGTCAACACACGTCGCGACATTTGGAAACAGGTCGGACACCCACGCACCGCTCTCGCCATGTTGTTTGAAGCTCCAGGGCGATCCGACGATCCGGCCTTCGTTGCGATGTCCACCGCGACCGTGCGTTTTTACTTCGACCGTTTTGCCGTCGAGACGGTTGATCTCCGGTTTGTAGTCGAACGTGTCGATATGACTCGGACCGCCGTACATGAAGAGGAAGATGCAGCTCTTCGCTTTGCCGGGTAGATGCCCGGACTTCGGCGACAACGGCGACTGAAACGGAGATACGCCATCGGCCGCGACTGTTTGACTCCCCAAGAATCCGTCGAGGCCGAGCATGCCGGTTAACGCGAGCGAAGTGAAGCCGCCGCCCATGGTTGTGAGGAATTCACGGCGCCGCGTGCGTCCGCAGAACGTGTTTTGTGGCCGGTTTGGATCAGTGCGTTTTGACATGGATCGGATTCCCCGTCAGTCGAGGTACATCATTTCGTTTAAGTTTAGAACCAATAGCGTGAATCGATCGAGCACACGATTTTTAGGCGTGCCACCCGCTTCCAATTCGTCCATCAATGCCAACGATTGACGAATTTCTTTGAACGTTGGTTTACGCGATGTCGCGAGGTTCAATGCGAGCCGCGCTTGATCCGCGCGATCCGAACCCGCTTCGAGACGCAGGCGTTCGGCGAATCGCGACGCTTGCTCGTTGAAAAATCGGCTGTTCAAGGTATTCAATGCTTGAGTCGGCTGCACCGTGCTAAACCGAACCGGACAACTTGAATCCGTATCAGCGAAATCGAAGTCCGTCAGCGTCGGTACGAGCATGGATCGTTTGACGTGGACATAGATACTGCGTCGGCCCTGCTTCTCCTTCGGCGACTCGAACCAAATCGCGTGTGCCATCGACGACGTCGACAACACCGCTTCAGGCAACGTGGGATAAATTCCTGGGCCGCCCATCGCCAAATCCAAATCACCGGAAACGTTTAGGACCGAATCGCGAACTTCTTCCGCCGTCAGGCGACGCATGTTGAACCGCCAGAAACTCTCGTTGGTCGGATCCTTCGCCAACGCTTCTTCGTTCACCGTGGACGCCATGCGATACGTCCGCGATATCATGATTTTTTTGTGCAGCGGTTTGAGCCTCCAGTCCACGGCCACCAACTCCGCCGCGAGCCAATTAAGTAATTCTGGATGGGTCGGCTTCACCCCTTGCAGACCGAAGTCGTTGCTTGAGCGAACAATTCCACGTCCGAAGTGATGCTGCCAAACCCGATTGGCCATGACCCGTGCCGTCATCGGATTGTCATCGCTGGCGATCCAGTCCGCCAACACGCGACGACGACCTGTGGTTCGCGAGTCCTCCGTTGGGGCGACTACCGCTGGCGCCGGTGGATTCAAGACAGACGGAAATGCAGGCGCGACTTCATCGCCCTCCACGTGTGGATTGCCCCGGATAAGGACATGCGCTTGCGGCGGTTCATTGCCACGCTCGGCAACTGCAGCCGCCCATTTTCCGGGGACCGGTTCCTTCTTCGCTTTGTCGATGTCGCTCTTCAGCGTGTTGTACTCGTCGCGTTCGCCCGGCTCGAACACCTCATCGCCCAAGTTGGCGATTAGCGTGTCGAAGTCAACCGCGTCGGCGGCAGACCCATCAGCGGAAAGTGGCCGCATCTTGAAATCAGCACCCGACCACACAACGTTCAATTCAGGCTTTCCGGCCCGATTGAAATAGTCGATCCGAAACGGCACGAGCCCCGTCTTGAGCGCCAGTTTACCTTCGGCTTTGCTGTCGCCCAGCTTGGGTTGGTCGATTATCACACCATCGCCAACACGTAACCGCACGCCATCTCGGCTTCTTACATGGAACGTGTATTCCCCATCGGCCGGTACGTTGAGTTTGCCTTCGAAGACGATGCCCATCGCTTTATCGCGCGTCGCTACACTGGTCGTGATGTAGTTGTTCGCTACGTTGCCCGCGTTTTCGGGGCGAAGCATGTCGAAATCAGGCAACTCTTTCCACGTGTCGCGGTAAAACCGGTACTCCAATTCGACAAGATCGGAAACGCCCGATGCTTCCGGCATACGTTTGCGCACGCGTTTTTCGAATGCGGCCTTGTCACGCACCAACGCATTGACGCGTTGATCTTTTTCGCGCACGCGTTCTTCGTAGACTTGTTGCTCAAACGGCGTCAGAATGCTGCGCGTAATTTTCTGATCGCCTCGTTTCGGCAACTCAATGTTGTCGAAGAATGAAACAAAACTGTAGTAGTCGGATTGTAGGATGGGGTCGATCTTGTGGTCATGACACCGCGCGCACCCCATCGTCATCCCCAACATCACTTGCGCAGACGTGTTCGCAATGTCATCGAGATAATCGTATCGCGCCAGCAGCGGGTCGTCGGGCTCGTCATTCCAAATACTAAGCCGGTTGTAGCCCGTGGCAACAATCGTTTCCGCCGTGACGTCGTCCAACTCATCCCCCGCGATTTGTTCGCGGATGAATTGGCTGTACGGTTTATCCGTATTGAACGAGTCGATTACATAGTCGCGATACCGCCACATGTACGGCTTGTCCGTATCGCGCTCGTAGCCATTCGAGTCGGCATAACGAACTGCGTCGAGCCAATGCCGGCCCCATTTCTCGCCGTACTGGGGCGAAGCCAGTAGGTAATCGATCACCGCTTCCCACGCATCATCACTTTTTGCGTTGACGAATGCCCGAACTTCGGTAGGCGTCGGTGGCAGCCCGATGAGATCGTAATACGCACGGCGAATGAGCGCGCCGCGTTCGGCTTCGTCAGCGGGTGTAAATCCCCGCGCGTCCAACCCGTCACGAACGAACGCGTCAATCGGATTCGCATTCCACACCGCGTCGTCAACCTTCGGCACATCCGGACGCTTGAGCGGTTGATACGCCCAGTGCGATTTACCCTGTTCCCAGATTCGGCCCTGGCTTGAGTCGCTCTCGCGTTCCGCCGTTACTTCGAATTCCGCGTCTTCGGGCCAAGGCGCACCCGCTTCAATCCATTTCGTCAACGTCGCAACGGTCTCAACCCCGAGCTTGCCGTCCGGCGGCATTTGGTGGTTGTAGTCTTTATACGAGATCATCTCCAGCAACAAACTTTCGCCGGGGTGATCAACATCTATAGCGGGACCTTGTTCTCCACCTTCTACAAGTGCCGCACGGCTGATGATCGTTAAGCCGCCTTTAATCTTCTCAGCACCGTGACATTCATAACAGTTGGCCTCGAGGATGGGTCGAACTTTGGATGTGAAGAAAGCTTCGTCTTGGGCATGCGCCAACGAACCGCCGCAGAGTGTGACACTCGCAGCCAACAGGATCGACATGGATTTGCGACTTAACATACTGGTACACTTAGACATAGCTTGCGATTATCGTACCACTTGCGAGTAGGTGCGTCAACGCGTTCGACTAGCAATCGCAAGTACGTTTCGACCGCGAATCACGGACTGATTTACGGTCGGTCCACATCGAACGGTAAATCCCATGAACACATCTCTAACGTTCACAATCGGCCTGAAAACCGACCCGGTTCTCTATCGCTACTCGTTCGACTGGCTGTTCGATCTACTCGTGGAAGAGGATATTTCGCTCGTTCAGCTCGGGAGTTTCTTTGAGTTGTATCAACTTGAGGACGGGTTTTTCGTCGCGCTGCGGAAGAAGGCTGAGTCGCGCGGGCTGCGCATCGCCAGCGTATTTACCGCGCACCGCGAGTTGGGCGGATTTTTCGCTGGCAATTCGGATTGGGAACGGGTCGCCCGCAAGAGTTTCGAGCGGCTCATCGAAGTGGGCGCATTGGTGGGCGCTTCGCACGTCGGATCGAATCCGGGGGCCGTCCATCGCGACCGCATGCAGCTAAAACCGGAAGGCATCGCCTGTTATCTCCGGCATATGCGCGAATTGCTCGTCTACGCGGGCGAACGCGGCGTTGAATGCCTAACCATCGAACCAATGTCATGCCTCGCGGAACCACCGACGTTGCCTGACGAGTTGACGGCGATGGCGGCGGGCCTTGATAAGGATCGTCCGGCGGGCGCAGCGCGTGTCGGCTATTGCGCGGACACGTCGCATGGTTACGCGGATGAAAATCAACGCGTGATCTATTCGCACCTCGAACTACTCGAAGCGGCGACGCCGTACATGGAAGAACTGCATCTCAAGAACTCTGATGCGATTTATCATTCGACGTTCGGATTCAACGAAGAAGAACGCGCTGTTGGCGTGATCGATTTACATGACGTGGTGGCCGTGTTGGAAGCGAACGCTGACCGGTTGCCGCGCAAGGAAATCCCGGCTTACTTGGAATTACCCGGACCAAAACTGGGCCGCGATTACAGCGACGCGGAACTTGAAGAACAGTTGCGTGCGTCGCTGCGACATTGTCGCGAAGTGTTATCCCCGTCCGAATCAGGTACGGGTAAGGAAACGAGCCCCCTCTCCTCGGGGAGAGGGTCGGGTTGAGGGGTCGCTTGCGCAATCAGCTACAACTAGACATCAACAAGAACAGAACGTAGGAATCTTATGAGCGAAACAATGAAAGCGGCGGTGCTAGAGAAACTGAGCGAGTTGACTGTCCAACAAGTGCCGAAACCTGAAATCGGCGACAAAGAAATCCTGTTGAAAGTCGGCGCGTGCGCGGTGTGCGGTTCAGACATCCGCATGTTCCGCCACGGCAATCCGCGATTGGAGCCGCCTGCGATTATGGGGCACGAGGCGTCGGGTGAAGTAGTCGCGGTGGGGTCGGCGGTAAAAGGCTTCGCGGAAGGCGATCGCCTCGCACTCGGCGGCGATATGCCTTGCGGCAAGTGTGATGAATTGCATTGTAAGACTATCAACAACTGTCCGCTGAACTTTGCGATGGGCTACCAATTTCCCGGCAGTTTCGCTGAATACGTCAAGATAAACGAGTTGGTCTGGAATGGCGGACCCGCGAGTAAACTTCCAAGCTACATGCCATTCGAACAAGCTGCACTCTGCGATCCGCTCGCGTGTTGCATCAACGCGATGGAAATGTGCCGGCCGGAAGAAGGCGACACGATGGTCGTAGTCGGCGCGGGACCGTTGGGCATCATGCTCACAGAACTCGGCAAACAAATGGGCGTTGCGAAGACCATTATCATAAACCGTTCGCGGCCGCGCCTCGAAGTCGCGAAACAATTCGGCGTCGACGTAACTATCTGTTCGTCGGAAGAAGACGCGCCAGCACGTATCCTCGAAGAAACGAACGGCCATGGGGCGGACGTCATCCTCACCGCATGTCCATCACCCGAAGCACAAGCGCAAACCCTCGAATACGCTGCCCACCGCGCACGCATCAATTTCTTCGGCGGCCTGCCTAAGGGCCAAAGCGTCGTACCCATCGACACCAACATCCTGCACTACAAAGAAATCTACATGTTCGGATCGCACGGCGCCGATCCCACGCACCTGCATCGTGCCGTCGAACTGGCTTCCACCGGCGGTATCGACCTGGGCAAATACATCAGCCACCGCTTCCCACTCGACCAAGCACCCGAAGCCTTCGAAGCCGCAGAGAGCAAAGCAGGCATGCGGGTGGTGATAACGCCGTAAAACCGCCAAGGATTGGGGAATCGAATTCACGGCGATTACGATTGGGTGACGTAAGAACATCCAGTCAATCCTGTTATCCCGTCAAAAAGAAGACAGGATTACAGGATGAACGGGATTGAGAGAAGTAATAGACCAAACTTCTTGGCGCTCTTGGCGTTTTGGCGGTTGATCAATTCCTTAGCACACACGCTAAATCTCGCGCCGTGCTACTATGAGGTTCAGCGTAGCAACATGCGACGGACAACAATGGCTAGTGCACGACAGAAGAAACAAGACCTTTCGCTATGGATACTCGTCTGCATCCTAGTGGGCGGCATCGTATATGCAGCTTACGCGGTAGACGACCTCTTTCGAGAGAATAAACGTGACCGCGCACGCGAAGGCCTTGAGCGCATTGGCCTGGCCTGCAAGGAATATGCAAACCGGAACGAACAGAACTATTGGCCACCTGTATCATTCGACCCTACACCACTGTCGTTGGATTCCACGCTCCTCAATTCCGCAACAGCGAAGCCCGCCGACCTAATTTCACCCGCGTTACCGAACGTCAATCAATACACCGGCGAGAGAAGCTACTATTACCTCGGGTATGCGATCATGGATGAAGCACATGGTCTCGCATTGGTCAACGCATTTCACGACATCGATTTGAGCGATATAGAACCATTGGCACCGATTGAAACTTCGTTGGGTGAGATTTCGGCACTCCGCGAAGGAATCGAGCGATTGATGGTCGCGGATGAACTAAACCGGCAACAAGTATCCAAATCGAACACGCCAAATCCGCGAGCGGCATACTCGCGGATGTTGAACTGGATTCTACCCGTCGCGCATGCTCACTCCTATGCCAAAGGGCCATCCGAAATGCCAGCTCTAATCGAAGACCCCGGACTCTTCGGAAACGGCGGTCATGTTCTGTATTTGGATGGACACGTCGAATTCGTGCCGTATCCCGGCAAGTTCCCAATGACAAGAAATTTCATCGCCGCGCTGGAATCGATGAAAGACTATAGTCGTTAGTATTACGCTGATTGACGTGCTACACCATCCTGTCAATCCCGTTATCCCGTCAAGAAAAAAGTCGACAGGATTACAGGATGAACAGGATCAAGAAAATGTAATCGACCGAATTTCTTGGCGCTCTTGGCGTCTTGGCGGTTAGCTAGTTCGTTGGAACGGGGACTTCTTCACGCGCCGGTTCAGCCGACCCTGCGCTGCCAGCGACCGACGAAAGGTCGGCGATTTGTCGCGCATGATTTAGGGCTTCTGCGACCGCGTCGCGTTCGGTGGAAAACGCCGCACTGCCGGTGCCGAGTGCGATTTTCAAATCGGTTGCAGCTTTTCGCCGTACGGACCAGGCGGCAAAGCGTACGCCAAAAGACAGCGCAGCGATCTCGACCCCGATCACAATCGCGAACACAGTCAACGTGTGAATCAGTTCATCGCCGCCGAATGTTTCGCCGAGGAAAAAGTCCGACACCACGGTGTAGCCCGTGAACCCGAGCAACGCGACGGGTATCGCGTCGAGCAGAAACGTTAACGGCCAACTCGTGAGCCTGCGCGACCACGCGACCACGCGATCCCGCGCACGCCCTCGCAATAAGCTGGCGAGTCGCCGTTCCAGTTCTTGAACGAACGCCTGAAATCCCGCGTCATCGTGCCGAAACGAAAACCCGGCCTTCGCGCATTCGAGTGCGACGATGCTGCGGTTCGCGTCGAACGCGCCCCGCACTTCATCCGACGCAACACGGATGTCTTCTGAGAACAACACTTCTTCGGTCAGCAGTGCCGCCGCTTGTTGCCCCGTTTCGCTTCCGCCTGTCCAGGGCAACCACCCCGCTAATCGTGCGGGCAAGCTGCGAACCGCTTCCGCAATCCGGAAAACCGTCCCCAACAATCCTTTCGAACGCAGACTCATTTCACGACCGATGGCAAACGTCCAAAGATGCGATTCCCGGAACAGCCGCCGGCCAACTACTTCTGTCGCTGCGACACGCGTATCTTGGTCGAGTTCTTTTAAGCGCGCCTGCAACTTTTCCAGTTCCGGCGCCCGAGCCGCGATCCGTTCCGACAAACGTCCCAGCGATTTCGTTAGAAGTCCCGCGGCATTCGATCGTTTAATCCGGCGCACTTGTTCCCGCGTCAACTCGCGCCGCAAGTATTGTTCCAGCCGGTCAAAATCAAACTCATCGGGACCAGGCGAACCGCCACGCAGTTTTCGGTCGAAACTTCGGCGCGCGCTCACATGAAAATACTCCGCGGCTTCGAATTGTTGTTCCTGCAGTCGCGCCAGCCAATGTTCACGAATACTCGGCACTTCCGCTTGCGCCTTCGTCTCCACGCACACCAACGTCCGTTCACGTTGCAACGGTCGCAATAACGACCACGTCGCTTCATCCAAATATTTTTCCGGACTGCCGCAGATGAGGATCAGATCGCACTGCTCCAACGCTTCGATCACCCGCGCTCGATGTTCCCGCACGATCGTGTCGGAGTCCGGCGTATCGACCAAGATCAAATGCTCGAGTGCGGAACCCGTCACTACGTCCCAGCCCTCAAACTTCAGCGTCGCACCCGGCGGCTGATAGACCGTTGGCACTGAAGTGCAAGGCCGAAACTCCGAGGTCTTCGCGAGTTCATCCCCCGCGAGCGCGTTCAACAACGTCGATTTTCCAACCCCCGACCCCCCCACAATCGCAACGACAAGCAAGTCGTCCAAGCGCTGTTCTCGCTCGCGCAATTCGTGTACGCGCTCGGACAACAACCGCGCTTCGTCCCGCAACGGTTGCCACGGCCCGGCATAAGCGGCCAACGCATCGAGGCGGCTTACGACGTCGCCAAGGCTCGCGCGCATTGTTCCTGCCATCTCCTCAACTCCTCAACCGATTCGCCGGTCAGTACGTCGCAATACTCTACCAGGGGTCCGAGCGCCGGTGCCGCGATGTGTGCCACCAAGGCGTTCGTCAACGATTCCCGTTGTTCGGTCGTCCATGGCGAAATGAAATCAAACATTTCGTCCCCGAACTGATATTCGATCACCCGTGCCAAAAACTGCTCCACCAACGGTCCGGCCAAGAACACCGCCTCAGGTCCACCTACGCCCGCCGTGAGGACGAACGGCGCAGCAATCGCCGCAGGCGCCACGGCCAGCACTGCATCCAGTCCTTCTAAGACGCGGCGTTTACCCGTGTTGTCCTCCCACCACGTATCCAATAGCCGTTTAGCGTGCGCACGAAATTCCTCGGAGATATCGTCGGCCTTCAACGTGTCGTCTACGACTTCAGGAACTACCGCTTCAATGTCCAGGGATTGCAATTCATCGCCGATCAAATGGCCGGCAGGTTCGCGTACGTTGGGCAACGACTCCAGCAAACTCGTGATAAGATCGCGAGTAATCTGTGCGATGGCTTGACGGTGTTTCTCCCGCAGGGTCTTATCGGTTACATCGCTCGCCGAGGCTTCGAGATCGGATCGCCGCCGCAATGCACCGGTCAACGTACGACCGATACGCACCGCGCCCTTCGTCACTGCTTTACTCGAAGCACCTATCGCGCGCCGGATAGGACCGCGTCGTTCTTGCACGTACTGATGGAACAACCCGCCGATCTCCGTGCCAGGCGCGGGATCGTATTTCTCCGCATACGCATGGGCTCGGCCATAAAACTCCTCGCGCACAGCAACCAACGCACCCGATACATCATCAAGCCCGTCCAAGAACGATTCCGCTTCACGCACAAAGTGAGTCAACGACGATTCATAAACGCGCCGCTTAATCGACGGGATATCTAGCGATTCCAAGTACGCGCGGAGATCCGTGTCGCCGTCCAGCGATGAAATCGATCGCGACAGATTGTCCGCCAACGAAAAATCGTGCGGCAATACAAAACACGGCGAATCAATACTCACGTCATTGCAGAAGTCCGCGAGCTGATGCCGCGCCACCGCAAAGTCATCAGCGGGATTTGCCTTGTTCATCAACGGAATGACCACACGCCCAGATTCAGCCGCTTGCTTGAAGAACGCGACCACGCGCTCATCGCGATATTTCTCCGCCGTCAATACCGCGACCAATACATCGCCCGCCGCGCGAATATGATCCGCCACTTTCCAATTCCGTTGGTCGATGGAATCGACGTCCGGCGTATCCAACAACATTAAATCCGGAGGTAAAGATTCGGTCTCTGCGACAAACATGGCGTCTTCTGGCACATCCTCCGACACCACGCCCATACCATCGCCAACCAGTTGCGCCTTGAATTCCGGGACCAGTCGACCTTCCATACATTGGGCCGCGCGTTCAGCATTCGCCGCCAACAACGGGTGCCGCGTCGCCGCCGCCGTCGCCATCATCGGACTCACCTCGCTGCCCAGCAACAAATTGAACGCGGTCGACTTACCCGTATTGGTCCCACCCGTGACCGCCGCGATAAGACAACCCTCGCCCTCAAAATGTGGCGCCAGTTTGTACGTCAACAAATCGGCCCAGTCGTCGCTCCTATCGAATATGGCCTTCGTGAGCGTCTTGTCCTCGGCGAGTTGCGCCCGCAACTGTTGCAACCCGTCCGAGAACCCGGCGAGCGCCGCTTGCAAAACCTGGGTGGCCGATTCTTCAGTTCCAACAGACATAGGTGCGTAATCTACGGGGTGACCAGCGTATAAAGCAATTGCAGTCCGACGATGTCAGGCATCGCGAACACGATAAAAGCGCGCGAACGGTTGCCGCGCTACCGACGCACCGGTATGATGCGCCACTATGTTATCTGACATTCTCATCGCGGCCAGGGTTTACCAATGGCCGAAGAACGCCGTCGTATTCGCTGCGCTCATCTTTGGACAACAGTTCACCGATCCCGATCAAATCGTACGGAGCATTGCGGCATTCGCCGTATTCTGTGCACTGTCCAGCGCGATATACCTCTTCAACGACATCATCGATATCAAAGGCGATCGCGCGCACCCAGAAAAGCGCAACCGCCCGCTAGCGTCGGGAAGAATTTCGGTCGGCGCCGCTGCGGGCGCCGCGTTCATGCTTGCCGCAGGCGCACTGACCGGCGCCGCCGCACTCGCGTGGCCGTTTTTTGGGGCCGCCGTTGGATTCATAGCGCTCAATGTGACTTACAGTCTTGTGCTGAAAAATCTGCTGATTATCGATGTACTCTGCATCGCGATAAGTTTCACCATACGCGCAGTCGGTGGCGCGCTCGTGCTTGACGTCGTCTTCTCCAATTGGCTTATCGTATGCACGTTGTTCCTCGCACTGTTCTTGGCGCTCGGCAAAAGACGGCGGGAAATCGAATTGCTCGACGAGGCCGCGCCGGATCACCGTCCCGTGTTGGACAAGTATTCGGTCCCGTATGTCGACGCGTTAATGATCATCCTGGCCGCCACGACGTTGCTCGCATACACCATCTACACCTGCGCACCGGAAGTCGTTGAACGGTTTCATACGGACAAACTCTACCTAACGCTTCCGTTCGTCGTGTACGGCTTGTTCCGCTATCTCTATTTGGTTCATCATATGAAAGGCGGCGGCGATCCCAGCAAGACACTTTTTCGCGACGCACCGATACTCGCGACCGTCACCCTCTGGGGCGTCACGTGCATCGGCATCATTTACTATTTCGGGCGATTGTAAGGAACAACAAAACGACGGGCGGAACGGTGTACGATGCACACGGTAGAAAAGAAAGCTATGAAAAAACCTGATGCTGCGATTGCGGCAGCAGCCGGATTCGGTACGGATACCAGTGACGTGGTCGCCATGGTCCTCGGCGGCGGTCGCGGAACCCGGCTTCACCCCCTTACCGCGGAACGTGCAAAGCCAGCCGTCCCGTTGGGCGGCCGATATCGACTGATCGATATTCCACTCAGCAATTGCGTCCACTCCCAGATCAACCGCATCTATGTTTTTACTCAATTCAACAGTGTTTCGCTGAACCGGCATATCAACAACACATTTACATTCGATGCGTTCTCGCAAGGGTTTGTTGAAGTGCTCGCAGCCGAACAAACCGAGACCAGCGGCAATTGGTTTCAAGGTACTGCGGACGCGGTCCGGCAGCACCTCAAGCATGTATCCAACGCACAAGCGAACCAATACCTCATCCTGTCCGGCGATCAGCTCTACCGAATGGACTACCGGGACATGCTGCGGACGCACCTCGACAGCGGCGCGGACATTACGGTCGGTGTCTTGCCGGTAATGAAAGAAGCATGCGCAGGATTCGGCGTCTTGCAAGCGCGGCCTGACGGGCGCATCACCGAGTTCGTCGAGAAACCGACATCGGACGACGTGTTGGATCGGCTCAAGACGCCGCCGGAAATTTTTGAGCAATTCGGCGTCGAACCGGAGGGCCGCGACTACCTCGCATCCATGGGCGTGTACTTCTTTAAGCGCGAGGTCTTGGAAGCCATCCTGCTCGTCGAACCAACGTGGATCGATTTTGGTAAAGACGTAATTCCGAATTCATTGGAATCGTACAACGTGCAAGCGCATTTGTTCGAAGGATTCTGGGAAGACATCGGAACGGTCGGTTCGTATTACAAGACCAGCCTCGAAATCGCTGGACCAAACCCAAAGTTCCGGTTCCACGAAGATGGGAAACCAACCTATACCCGGCCTCGATATCTACCGGGCGCACGCATCAGTCAAGCCGAAATCACCAACTCCATCATTTGCGAAGGATCGGAAATCGACCGCGCACGGATTGTCGATTCCATCATCGGCATTCGCACCAAAATCGGCGCGGGCGCGGTCATCGAAGAAAGTGTCATTATGGGCGCGGACTACTTCGAGGGTGAACGTCAATCCAACTCGAAAGTCCCCATAGGCGTCGGCGAAGGATCGCACGTCATCGCCGCCATCGTCGACAAAAACGCGCGCATCGGCAAGAACGTCGTCATCCACGGATGCCGGACTTGCGACGATCTCATCGAAGGCGACGGGTGGATACTGCGCGATGGCATCATCCTCATCCTCAAAGACGCCGTCATCCCCGACGGCACGGAAATCGATTTCTCGAAACACCCATAGGACGTATGGAGCCGGGCGGCCACACCGCGAGCGAAGCGCGCACGCCAAAGTGTCTCTACTCGCGACTCGTTTCATTGCCTGTATCTGGCTCGGAATCATCTACCGCTGCGGCATCCAGAATTACAACAGCATCGAATCAGACTATACGCAGCACGAGACGCACGGCGATCACGACGAGTAACAACCCCATCACGACGCGCCTTCTCGGCAACGTGAGCCAGGCGTTGATGCGCCTCCCCGCCGGCCGCACCAATTGCGCGCCGATAAACACAAGCGGTGCCAACGCAAAATCGACTTGACCGATTGTATAGTCGAACGGCGTCGTTTGCGGAGCGAGCGCGTGGGCCAATGCACCCGCCGCGCAGGTCGCAACCATCACTGTATTCGACAACGCCACAACGCGCGTATTACTCACAATGCCCGCCCACAACGCCAACGGTACTAGAATCGCGCCACCGCCGGTGCCCGTCGCACCCGCGACAATTCCGGTGACAAATCCGATGGCCACTGCGATCGGAGCGCGCTTCCGTACGTCGGTCTCCTCAACACGTCGCTCTTTCAACAAAAACGTGCGTA
>JAJDAB010000672.1 GCA_029262095.1 Candidatus Hydrogenedentota bacterium | reverse complement strand
AAGCTATACCGGCGTAACCTTGAAGGCATCATTGAGGATGACGACATGACCAATCTGAGCGTCAAAGTGCCCGGAGGCGGTTTGGTGTCCACCGCTGGAGATTTGGTCCGTTTTGCCAATGCATTCGAAGCGGGTCTACTGGTAAATGATGACACGCGCGCACAAATGTTGGAGATTCCGAAGCTGGAGAAGCGACGTCTATCCTACGCGTCCGGTTGGATGGTATGGAAAAGTGAGCAGTACGGCGATTACTACCACAACGACGGCGGCCAAGCCGGGACTTCGACCTACTTAGCCGTGCTCCCCGAACATCAAATCGCCGTCGCGGTAATCGGAAATGTCGCGAAAGCGGGGGGCGAAGTACAGACCATTGCATTCGGTCTAGTCGATCTCGCAACGAACGAATAACGACTACACACCAGAGACGTTTCCCGTTGCGCTGGAAGCGCGCTCGTGTAACTCTTCGATACCCGACATCGTATCGTCCATAAACGCGTCCGGGTTACCAAAGTTTTCCGCGTCCACGGACAACGTAAGCATTACTCCACCATCGTAGGTCACCGGCGAAAACGCAAAGCCCATGTTGAATTGACAGGCAATCAGGTTGATGATGCCGGTGATCGATTGCCCTGCTATCGAGTATCTCAGCGACGGCATCACGACACTCGACATGAGCGCGTGTTCCTGCGGCGGCAACCCCGTCATTCTCGCCATGTGAAGGAACGGCTTCGAAACCATCGTCTTGCACAACAGTGCCTGACCCGGCGGCGTGGCCAGACCAAACGCCGCGCCCATCATTCCGTGGATGACCGTCGCCATGTCTAATTCCTTCAACTCGCGGTTATAAGCCGCAACACGCTGAAGTCGTTCAACTGGATCTTCAATGCCCAAGGGAACGACGCCCGGCAACATCGTAAGCTCGTTGCCCAATTCGCCGTACCGGTCCGGTAAGCGGACGTTCGCCGGGATTTGCAGCAGCAAACTCCTTCCCTTTACCTCAACGTTTCGCTGTGCCGCGTACGTATCGACTGCCGCGCCCAGACTCGCAAGGACAACATCCGTGGCCGTCGTTTCATACGCGCGACTGATTGTCTGCAACGTCTTCAACGAAAGGCGTCGCCACGCAATATTCATCCGCCCGCTAGCAGGTCGAGTAAATGGAAACCGAGGACCACGCGCACGGGCGTAACGCGCCAATACGCCGAGGCGACGACGGCCATCGCGAGAAAACATGGCACGCACTCCATGCAACGGGCGGTCCGCATGTGCTTCGCGGGATAGACCCGCCTTGCTCGCACGCGGTGCAGACGATTCGCCGACCGGCTGCGCCTCGAGCAAGACGTTGAATATCTCAATGATGCCTTCGCCATCGGCCATGCAATGGTGGGTGTGCAAGAGCAACATCGCGTTGCCATCCTCGCATCCATTGATAATGTGGAGCCGCCACAACGGAACATCGTGGGGCAATCGTTCATAAATCAAACCTTCGACCAGTCGTCGAAGTTGTTCGTCGTCGCCGGGCGACGGCATTTCATGGGCGAGAACGTGGCGCGAAATGTCAAAATGATCGGCGGACGTCCATGCAGGGCGTTGCAATCCGAAGGGAGCCGGTGTCAATTGCATGCGTAGTTTCGGCATGCCGTTTATGCGCGGCGTGACCCACCGGACATAACGCTCGACATCGACCGGCCCATCGACCGGCAATCCAACTCCAATTTGCATGGCTACGCGACGATTGTCCGTGTAGTAAAAGATGGCGTCGAATTTGGATAGACGTTCCGGTGACATGAAGAGAAGTTTAGCAACCCTATCGCGCGGCGGCGAATAGTAAGGCTGCAACGAATACCGCGACCGAATGTGATTCCGAACGATCGCTATCCGGCGCGCGATTAGCTAGCGATTTCCTCGGCCAACTCCATCGGCGACTCCGTGCGTCGCCCCAACGCGCGCATTTCGAACCACACCCACGCAGCGGTCATGAGAAACGCAATCGTGTCCGCGATCGGAAACGAGAACCAAAGACCCTGGAGTCCGTAGTAGCGCGGCAAGACGAATACAAGCGGCAGCAACAGCAACACTTGGCGCGACAACGTGAGCACAAATGCCGGCCTCGCCCTGCCCAACGATTGAAAGAGACTGCCACCGACCATCTGAAATCCGACAAAAGGCATGACAAGAATCACTATCCGCATAATGGGAGTGCCTTCGCGAATTAGCTCGGCGTCTCGGCTGAAAATGGATAACACCGCGTGTGGCGCGATCATCAAAATCGAAAAAGCAATAAAGGAAAGCACCGAGGCGTAAAGCGCGGCTTTGCGCACGGCTTCCGTAACGCGCGCGTAGTCCCGTGCGCCATAATTGAAGCCGATGATGGGCTGGAGTCCTTGGACGAGACCATAGATCGGCATGAAGAAAAACATCATGGACCGGTTGATGATACCCATGATGGCAAAGTGTACGTCTTCGCCATATTCACGGATGATTCCGTTAACGGGAATGGCCATGAGATTTCCCGCGACCATGGACACGAAGACACCGCTGCCAATCGCGAACACACCGGGGAGCACACTCACATCGGGGATGAGATCGCGCGGCGTAATTTTCAGCGTCGACTTCCCGCGCACAAAGTATGTGCAGATGAACGTGAACGAACATACATTGGCGATCACCGTGGCAATGGCCGCGCCGCGTATACCCATATCCAGGCCAAAGATGAAAATGGGATCGAGCACGAGATTCACGACCGCACCAACGATCATACTCGTCATTGCGATTCGAACATTACCTTCAGACCGGGCGACATTGTGCGATGACACGGCGATGCTCAAAAAAAAGGAACCAAACAACACTATGGACAGATAATCTCTCGCGTATGGGAGCACCGCCTCGGTTGCTCCAAACGTTTTCAATAGCGGATCGATGAACAATAACCCTAACGCGTTGATGAAAATCGCGATTACGCCGGTGACTGCAAACGAGGTGCCCGCTGCCCGCTCGGCACGGCGTTGATCCTTAGAACCCAGACATCGGGACACGACGGAGGCGGTCCCAACACCAACACCCATCGCCGCGGCCATGATCGTCATCTGAATCGGAAAACAGATCGCCAGACCCGCGAGCGCCAGCGTTCCTGGACCCTGCCCAACGAAAATGGCATCGACGACGTTGTACAACGCACTGACAAACAACGCGATCATCGGCGGGATCGCATAGCGGACGATAAGCGACCCGATGGGCGCTTCGGCGAGTTCTTGTTTGCGGTCAGTCATCGAATTCCGGGCACGATCTGGGGGAGACACGAAAAGACGCCTATTGTGCCTAGCCTGATGCGCATTCGCCAGCCACGAACGTGGACGCATAGAGTCCACGTTCTGGATTCTGGCCAATGAGACCAAGTATCTCCCGAATGACTAAATAATCGTAAGTCTTTTAAGGGCAAACCATTCGGTATCCAATTCACATTAATGGCCCGTCGTTTGCTTAAGACTTGGCGGAGGATCAAGCACTATGAATCAAGCGTTGATAGGCGAATCTGTGATGGCATCCGTACTACCGTTTTCAAACCGAAGCAGGAATCGGCGGCTCTGTGCGGGACCGTGGCGCGTACTTACACGATCGGCCGCAGGCGGTGATCGTTCAGAGTTTCGAATCGATTTGGTCGATGACGGGTCCACCCGCGAGGGCGACACAGAGGGCGGCGTCACACTGCAAGTCGCGAGATGGCAGCAGACCGGCGACGATTTCCGCATGGAACAGCTCGCGGGAAGCGGATTGCTCTTCGTATATTCCGGAACCGCCGTGTCCCCGAAATACGTGCAAGGCGCCTATTACACACCCGACGATGCAAACCTCGGCGGAACCTTCGTCGCCTGGCGGCTGGACAGTATCGACCAAAACCTGATTTCAGACACCTTGGTCATGGCGACCGCATAGCGTCTGCAAGAGGAGCATGTTGTGAAGAAGAACCTCGGTACGCTCACAGTTTTCCTGCTTTTCGCGGCAGCCGGCTCCGGATGTCCGCCGGAAGAAAACGCGTCCGACTCACAACCACTCATTCAGCCGGGCAATTGGGCATTTACAATCACATGGAAAGATGCGGGAGGGTCCGGGGTTAACAGGGTCATCGAGGCAGGTGTCAAGCTTCTACCCACCGGAATCGGTGACGAATACTACGGCCCAGGATCGTCTCTCTCCGTTCCGCTCTCATGGACGCAAAACGGTTTCGCGTTCTACATGAACCAAAGCGATCAACGTATTTGGTACGAAGCCAGAGTAACAGAATCGAACCACCTCGAAGGGCGATTCTTCCATGAAGTTGATCAAGCGTACACCGGTACTTTTATCGCGGATTACGTTCCGGACTAATCTATTTTTCCGCGATTCGCGGCTCCCACGACCGGTGTGCATAATCACTCGCTTGTATACAAAGCAGTGTCCAGCCAAAGCAAAGCGTGGGAGGAGTCGTGATGGCCGACAAATACCCGATCACCGATCACAGTCGCGTTCGCCGTTCGGCGAAACGTGGTGCATACGATAGAGCAACAGTTCACGGCATCATCGACGCAGCGCGAATATGCCACGTGGGCTTTCTAGAAGGAACGCGGCCGTTCGTCATCCCAACCCTGCATGCGCGTATGGGCGAAGAGATTCTGCTACATGGCGCGAAAGCCAGCCGGCTGATGCAATACGCTGCGAGCGGCGAGCCCATCTGTATCACCTGCACGCTTGTCGATGGCCTGGTGTTAGCACGGTCTGCATTGCATCACTCCGCCAATTACCGATCCGCAGTCGTGTTTGGGACCGGAAGACCAATCGAAGACCCCGACGAAAAAATGAGTGTATTGGAATTATTTACAGAAAAAATCGTTCCCGGACGTTGGACCGAGCTGCGCGCCACCACAGAAAAAGAACTAGCGGCAACCGCCGTCGCCTCCGTGCATATCGATTCGGCGTCGGCAAAAGTCCGCGAGGGTGGTCCAATCGATTTGGAGGAGGACATGACGGAAACGGTTTGGGCCGGCGTCGTGCCCATTCGTGAACAGCTAGGACCCGTCGAACCGGATTCTCTGTTGGACCCCGCGACACCGGTTCCCGAATACCTAGAATCATTTCGCTAGAGATTTTTCGAATCTAAGTGTTACCTATGTCCCCGGGTTGCACTGCACAAGGTTCCCCCTTTGAAGGGGGCAAGGGGGATGTCAGGGATCATGAGTCCAATCCATAGCTCTCAATATCCCCGTTATTGCGTACACCTCTAGTGTCGTCCATACTTCCGAAACGGTCGGGGCAACTGGGAGAGGGTGGATGAAAAAATATATTGCGGAAAGTTTCGGGACGTTTTGGCTAGTACTCGGGGGTTGCGGTAGCGCCGTGTTGGCTGCCGCGTTTCCGGATGTTGGAATCGGGCTACTCGGCGTTTCATTCGCGTTCGGCCTGACCGTCCTGACTATGGCTTTCACAATCGGCCATATATCGGGCTGTCACCTAAATCCGGCCGTCTCGATCGGGCTTTGCGTCGGCGGCCGTTTCGACGTGAAACAGCTCCCGCCCTACATCATCGCGCAGGTGATTGGCGCAATCGCCGGCGCCGGTGTTCTCTACGTGATCGCAAGCGGCCAAGCGGGATTTGACGTCGCCGCCGGATTCGCATCGAACGGATACGGCGAACATTCACCCGGCGGCTACTCACTAGTGGCCGCGTTGGTCTGCGAAATCGTCATGACAATGATGTTTCTGCTCATTATCATGGGCGCGACCGATTCACGCGCACCCCAAGGATTCGCACCGATCGCGATTGGCCTCGGGCTGACCTTGATCCACTTAATCAGCATTCCCGTCACGAACACTTCGGTGAACCCGGCACGCAGTACGGGCGTCGCACTGTTCGTCGGAGATTGGGCGATCACGCAACTCTGGTTGTTCTGGGTAGCGCCGATCGCCGGTGCCGCCATCGGCGCAGCAGTCTATCGATTTATCATCGGTAGTGCCGACGAATAGCCCGCACGCACAAACTGAAAAATCGCATCGCGCATCTAATCCGCGCCGATATCTTTAGGATCAGGAATCACGCGGTGTTCCACCAAGTCATCAAAGAGCTTGTGGAACATCGCGCGTGGTTCAGTCGATTTTGAATAGCCGTGCGCGCGTGACTTCTTTGGGCTGTACCCCGCGTCCCAGTCAATGATGAATTGTTGGTCGAGGAAAGCGGTCGCGCACACCTCCCCGAATTCGGGGTACGCGAGATCGTAGCGTGAACACATTTCGCGCCACGTGTCCGCGTAGCCCCGCGTAATCTGACCCACGCACTGCGCGCGATCGGTGTACTCCGCAGGCATGTCGAAAAAATCGGCAAGGTCTTGCCAGACGTCGCGCCAACAGGTCCGGGCACCATACGACGCGTTATACGCTTCGTTCCGGCATCGGGTTTCTTCGGTCGACCAGAGCATCATGTCCGCGATGCATTCCGCGGGGCTAAACTCGATGTCGCACATCTGACTGGCTGGGCCGGCCGGGAGCAATAGGGATTCGCCTCGTTGTTTCCGGATGGATGCATAGACCGCCAAGCTCGTACCCAGGTTATACGGCGATCCTGTAGCGAACCCCATGATGGAAGACGGACGCAAGGTCGTGTAGTGCCACGTCTGGTCTTGGGCCTGGCTTTCCGCGACGTAGTCTTCGACCGCGTAGTACCAATTCTGCCCCGGCGGTCGAGGGAAGTGTTCTTCAATGGGTGAATGATAACCGGCATAAAATCGCGGACCGAGATGATGACCATGATACTTGCCGCCGGTTAGCAGCGTGACATGCTCCAGATGGGAATCCGTTCCACGGCAAGCGTCGATCACGTTTTTCATCATCGAACGATTGTTCTCGGACTCGCCGCCGCCCGCTACGTTATGAAACAAGTTGAAGAACGTGTTCGGTATTAGACCCGCGGCCAACCGAGCAGGCCATTTCATGCCGCGCATTGCGAACTGTGTAAACCGTAATTCCGTGTCCGACTTGGGCGCGAAGTTCGCGACACCGCCCTTGCCCGTGTACACCGCAGTATAGAATAGGTAGTTGACATCGTAGGGCGCCAACGCGGCTGACACGGATGCCGCGTCCAGCAGATCGCACGCTAGGGGTGTGACGCCTTCGACATTTTGAAAGAGGTCATCCGCACGACGCGCCAGTGCGAGAACGTTGAAGCGACCAACATGAAGGAGGTGGTCGACCATTGCGCGTCCCGCGAGTCCGGAGGCGCCTGCTACGAGTGCGGTCTTCATGATTCACGTGACCGCATCGCGACCCTGCGAAAAGATTAGGCGATGGGCTGGACGTTCAACGCGGCCATATCGGCTTCAGAAAGCTCGTCGATATTGGCGGCTTTGTACGTCGGAGGCAATTCGGAGTCGGTCTCGCGCAACCGGTTTTCATATTGCCCCGCCACGATCATGCGACGGAATTCTTGAGCCGTTTCGAAGTCGCCTTCGGTCTCAAGCCAGAATTTGTTCAAGAAATTGAGGCCATGCGAATCGCCCGAGTGAACCGGCGCCATGTTGCAATCATCGGCGTAGCCTTGCGCACGCGCCGCCTTCTCAGGCTCCGGATGGTTGCACGTGAAAACCTCAACCGCATCTGAGAGCGAACAGAACGGGGGCAAATTGTCATGCCACCGGTAAGGATGCGCCAATACCGTCAAACAATCGTCCGCGCAGGCCTTAGCGAAGACCTCGTCCGGCGTGTCCATCTTTTCATACGCCTCGTCCTGCGCGCCAAGCACCAATACGTCATAACCGCCCTGTAACGTAATTTCGATACCCGGAAAGATCCGCATGCGATTACACAGCGCCTGAGCGTCAGCGATTTCGCGCGGAGACCAAATCTTCCCATGATCGGTGATGAAAAGCGCGTCGTAGCCACACATTTCTGCGGCGCCAACGAGTTCTTTCAGCGGCATGGATGAGCAGGGAGAGTGTTCTTGGGTATGAGAATGAATTTCGACCTTCATCACTAAAATTTCCAGTACTGCGGCCAGTTACTGCGAATGACAAATGCCATCCGCAGTAACGTTATTCTAACATGATCCACCGTCGATATGCCTATTCAAAGCAATTCCCGCAAATCGCCCTCCTGTATTGGAAACCGGACCGTCGGTATAATGCCGACTCTTTACCGCCGCCGCATGGTGGATACATACCACCCCAGCGCCACAATTCGTACAATTTAGATGCGGCCCAAAATGCTAGTGCAAGGAGTTTCAAATGCCCCCGTTGCAAGGAAAAGTGTTGGTCGCCCAGGGCGGCGGTCCCACCGCCGTCATCAACCAAAGCCTAGTTGGCGCAGTCCTAGAATCGCGCAAGTTTCCCCAAGTGACCCGCGTCTACGGTGCCCAACACGGCGTGACCGGCATCATCAACGAAGACTTCCTCGACCTAACCGAGGCCACCACCCACAATCTTGAGCAGGTCGCCGTCACGCCCTCTTCCGGACTTCTCTCGACGCGGGACAAGCCGGACGCCGCCTACTGCCGCGAAATTTTCAAAGTCTGCAAGGCGCACGATGTTCGCTATTTCTTCTATGTCGGCGGCAACGACAGTGCCGATACGTGCCGCATCGTGAACGAGCAGGCCAACGAAGCGGACTATGAAATGCGCGTCATTCACATTCCAAAAACCATCGACAACGATTTGAAAGTTACGGACCATTGTCCCGGCTACGGGTCGGCAGCAAAATACGTTGCCCAGGCATTCGGCGGCGTGAACCTCGACAACCGCGCGTTGCCCGGCGTATATATCGGCGTCGTGATGGGCCGCCACGCCGGATTCCTTACGGCCGCGGCAAGTCTGGCACGAAAGTATCCCGATGACGGACCACACTTGATCTACCTGCCAGAACGGTCATTTAGCAAGGCGAAGTTCATCAAAGATGTTAAAGCCGCGTACAAGAAATACGGCCGGTGCATCATCGCCGTCTCCGAAGGCATCGTGGATTCCAAGGGCAAAGCGATCGCACTGCAATTCACAAACGAGAAAGATTCGCACGGCAACATCCAACTCTCCGGCACCGGCGCGTTGGGCGACCTACTCAGTAAGTGGGTCCGCGAAAGCACCGACATCAAACGCGTACGCGCGGACACGCTCGGCTATATCCAACGAAGCTTCCTCGGCTGCGTGAGCGAAGTCGATCAACATGAAGCCCGCGAAGTCGGTGAAAAGGCCGCGCAATACAGTATTTGGCATAACCTCGACGGCTCAGTAGCCATCCGGCGTATCGGCGACTATGCCGTCGAATACTTCCTCGCGCGGCTTAAAGACGTCGCACGCGATTCCGTCGAAATGCCGAGCAAATTCATCAACCGCGATGGTAACTATGTAACCGACAGCTTCAAGAATTATGTACGGCCACTGGTCGGAAACTTGCCGACGCAAGCACGTATTTCAGCGCCGCTCGTACCAAAGCTCCATGGGAAGGGCCGGGCTGGTAGGTAGTTCTCATCACTACGCGCTTTCACCGGCACCATCGACAGAGTGATCTACTTCCTGCAAGCAGACGCCAAGCGTACCGCAATCATGAGTCAAATCAGCAATTACGGATAAAGAGGGAGATCAGCATGCGAAGAATATTGTTTATCACGGCTGGCACGGCACTAATCGCCGGACTAATGTGGACGGCATTCGCGCAAGAATCGGTACCATCGAGTTCGTTACCGTTCAGTCCTGCGCGAGAAGCTGGCGGCACGTTGTACCTAAGCGGACAGATCGCGAGGACACCGGAAGGCGTCGACATTCGCGATTCGGTCGCCGCGGAAACAAAACAGACGATGGAGAACTTGGGCGCGACGCTTGCAGAAAACGGCTACGCATGGTCGGATGTAGTAAGCGTCACGGTGTACTTGAAAGACTTGACGGACTACGCAGAGATGAACAAGGCGTATGCGTCATTCTTCGATGGCACATTTCCCGCGCGAGCGTGTGTGGGCGGAGTCGAGATTGTCTTTGACCATCGCGTAGAGATCGGCGCGATCGCCTATCGGGCGGAGTAGTGGGGCCCGAACTTCCCTAGAACAACACGAAAGACTCAGTCTACTTTGGAAACGTTGACCGCCTCGGGGCCTTTTCGACCCTCGCCGGTCTCGAACTGAACCTGCTGACCTTCGGCCAACGTCCGAAAACCGTCCATTGTGATGTTGGAGTGGTGTACGAAAATATCATTGCCACCGTCGTCGGGAATGATGAATCCGTAGCCTTTTTCCTCGTTGAACCATTTGACCGCACCGGTGGGCAATTGCCTATCCTCCAGCTGAGCTACCTTGCCGGATGGAGTTGCAAGAGTCCTCTATACGACGAGTGATCCCGCAAATGCTCGGGCAAGACGCAAGAATTCTAATCCGCAATAATTAGAACAAATCCGGTTTTGCGGGTCAAGAGTAGCCAGAATAACTAAGCAATATGCGGAGAAGAATTAGGTTAGACGAATCGCCCCGATTATACTGTGCGAACGGGCTCGCTTGGCCCGTGTATACTCATATACCCATTTAGAACCCAATCCCGACAATCCCAAAAGGCCACTATGAGCCCGAATTCACTCACAATTCACCGCACCCCGGACCTCAATAAATCCCGCATGATCCTCGGTTTTTCCGGGTGGATGGACGGCGGCCAAGTCTCGACTGGAGCCGTGGAATACCTGACGAAGCAGCTCAACGCTGAATCAATCGCGAACATCGATCCTGAGCCCTACTACCTCTACAGCTTTCCTGGCCCCATGGAGGTGTCTGCGGCGTTTCGTCCGCATACCCGCATCGAGGACGGCGTCATCACCGCATTGGATGGACCGGAAGCGGAATTCTTGGCCGCGGACGAAGAGCGAATCATTCTATTTTCCGGTCGTGAACCGAATATGCAGTGGAGCCAATTCGCGGACGATGTGTTTCACGTCGCTGAAAAGTTCGACGTCGATCGCCTGTGTTTCGTCGGTAGCGTAAGTGGCCTATTGCCGCACACGCGCAAACCGCTGTTCTGGAGTACCGCGTCGAGTCCGGTCGTCCGGCAGGCGGTTATCGATCAAGGATTGACGCCAACGAATTACGAAGGCCCCGCGGGCTTTGCGACGTACTTAGTCCAACGCGCGCAGGAACTACACCTACCAATGGCCACGGTCGTCGTCGGCGTTCCGCCCTATGTGCAAGGTCGCAACTACCAGTGTATCCAAGCCGTGCTCGAAAAAGTGAATGGCATCATGGAACTCGATCTCGATCTCAGCAACCTCAACAAGCGAAGCAATGAGTTTGTGAGCCGGCTGAATTCCGCACTTGAGAAACGCCCCGAATTCGCGGAACAAGTACGCAAACTCGAGCAACATTACGACCAAGAGTTGAACGTTACGCAAGAAGACGAATTAAAGCAATGGTTCGACAACCAGGACATCGAAGTCGATTAACATTGGTTTCCGCCTTGTAACATCGTGATACGACGCAGTCGGCTAGACAGCATCCAATTCATCAATTGTCCGTTCATTACGGACGTTTCCTGTGTTCAGCGTTTCAGCTGGTTCGAACAACAAGACGTGGACTTCTTCCTCAGCGACTGGCAAGTGTTCAACGCCACGCGGCACTACGCATAATTCGCCTTCGTTCAGTACGATTTCTTGATTCCGAAACCGAATGACGAGCCGCCCACGTATGACGTAAAACATTTCGTCCGCGTCGTCGTGCCGATGCCAAACGAACTCACCCTTTAGCTTTGCGATACGGACGTGCTGTCCGTTCAGTGACGCAGCGACGCATGGATGCCAATAGTCGGTAATCCGTTCGAACTGCTCGTGTACATTCACTTTTGATATTTTCATCTTCGATTCCTCTGTGCGTCGATATCGTCCAGCAAATTCTCGGCCCAATCCCGGTGTGACAATAGATCGTGTATCGATTGACTGGCCGCTTAGTTACCGATGAATGACTTTATTGAAACGACGCAACAAGATCGCGAGCACTACGCCTTGAGTCGCGATAGAGATGAGCACGCTTACCCAATACGTTGAGTCACCGTCCGCTAATTGCCAGAACGCCCGCGCGGGCCAGTAGAGTGGCACGATGCCCATTAGGTACTGCCAAGGTTCCTCAATGAAGAGTGCGGCAAGCGGCGCAAGCGTGACGACATTCACGATCTTGAACATCGCCAGGCCTTGCACTTTGTTCTCGGCGAACGTCACAAGAAAGAGTGCCATCACCGGCGCCCACAGACTCGCGCAGAACGCCACAGGGATTAACTTCAACATCGACACCGGAGCGATCCCTCCGATCGGGACGCACACCATTACAGCAATCGCGCTGAACAACACGGGTAACGCGATGCGGAACAACGTGTAGACCGAGATCGACAACGGCGTAACCATAAGTGCCTGCAGCGTCCCTTCGTCGCGATCATCGATCAGCACGAAACCGTATACGAAGCCGACGAGTCCCGCGGGCGTTAGCACGCACATGAAGCTGACGATGGGGCCGTAGTACAACGTGAGGTCGACGTGCGCCTCGACCTTTCCGGTGAACCAAGGCGTGCCGTAGCGGACCAACAATGCAAGGCCGATGGGATATGCAGCCATCCACGCGAGAAACGGTTCGCGGCCGATACTCCTTACATCGATGCCACCGAGTGCGCGTGCGGTTCGTGCGAAACTCATGCCGTGCCCTGCCCTTCGATAATGTAGTGTTGGAACGCACGTCGCGACCAAAGAAACCCTACCGCGACCGTTGCTACCGTCCCAATGAGCGCGTAGGCCATTAGCCCAGCTGGCTGCGGACGAAATGCGGCCGCGGTGAGTATGAACGCCGGATACGTGGGCATCGCGTAGAGGATTGGATTTTCCCATATCTTAAAGTAGTGAATGAATGGAAGGCCCATGATGCCCACAATGAGAAATGATGGCATGAGAAAACTCGGTAAGTCGCGGTAACGGACGACGAGCGCGAGGCCTACGACCGCAAATAAAGCCCCCATTCCAAATGTGCCGAGCGCAAACCATACCGGCTGAAACCCGAAACCGAACACGCCGAGCGCGACGACGAGGCATTCCATCGCGACGAGAAAACCAACTGTGACGACCTTCGATACGAGATACTCGGCGGTGCGTAGCGGAGACACAATGGTGCACTCCAGCGTGCGTTCGCTTTTTTCGAAGATCACCATTGAAGCCGCGAAAAAGTAGGCAAGCCCCTGGGTGCCGAGAAAATACATCGGCAGCACATCCGGGAGCAGCTCCCTGTCGAATAAGTACCGGAGAACAAAGACCATCGTGACCGCCACGAACGCGGTCACATGGTACAGCTTATTCCGGAACTGCAGCCGCATGTCCAACCACATCGCCGCGCGCAGTCGGTTCATGACAATCGCTGCCCCGTGAGATCGATAAACACATGCTCGAGCGTCGTTTCGAGCGTGTGAATCGTTTCAACTTCCCGCGTCCGCAACGTCTCCAGGAATTCCGCGTTCTCGCCGAGACGATCCATCGCGAATTCCGATGAGGCAAGCTGGCCGTTGTCTCGATACTCGATCCGTACTTTGCG